>JAVLFO010000555.1:0-4717 GCA_046052805.1 Aquabacterium sp.
TGCACGCCACCCGTCACGGTGGTGGTCAAAGGGTAAGGCGACACGCTGGATGGCTGACGCGTCCCACTGACGGCGCCATTGAGCGTCGGGAAGCGGTCAGCGTTTTGCACTTGGTAGGCCGCACGCAGCTGCTCGATGTTGAGCACCGACACACGCAGGTCCCGGTTGTTGTCCAGCGCCAGCTGGATCAGACCTTGCAAGCGCGCATCGGTGAAATAGCTGCGCCATGGCACGTCGGCCACAGCCTTGGCCCGGCCATCTGTGGCACCCGAAGCCGCACCCGAAGCGGCAGACAACTGGGCGGGCACCGCCAATTCAGGGCGCTGGTACACCGGGGTCAGCGAGCACGCCGACAAGGCCAGCGTGGCGGCCAGGGTGAGGGCAAGCTGTTTACGCATGATCAGACTCCGCCTTCGAAGAGGCCGAGGCAGCCGGCGCCGGGAAGAAGCGCCGCACCACCACATAAAACACAGGCACAAAGAACACGGCCAACACGGTGGCGGCGATCATGCCGCTCATCACGCCGGTGCCGATCGCACGTTGGCTGGCAGAGCCTGCGCCCGTCGAGATCACCAAGGGCAGCACACCCAAGATGAAGGCCAATGAGGTCATGATGATCGGACGGAAGCGCAGGTGACAGGCTTGCAGCACCGCTTCCATGAGGCCCATGCCTTTGGCTTGCAGCTCTTTGGCGAACTCGATGATCAGGATGGCGTTCTTGGCCGACAAGCCCATGATCGTGATCAGGCCCACCTTGAAGAAGACGTCGTTGGGCATATCGCGCAGGTTGGCGCCCAAGAGCGAGCCCAAGATGCCCAAAGGCACCACCAGCAAGACCGCGATCGGGATGGACCAGCTTTCATACAGCGCCGCCAGACACAAGAACACAGCCAACAACGAGAACGACAGCAGCAGGGTCGCTTGCGAGCCCGAGAGCTTTTCTTCACGCGACAAACCGGTCCACTCGATGCCAATGCCATCGGGCAGCTTGGCAGCCAAGGCTTCCATCTCGGCCATGGCCTGGCCGGTGCTGAAGCCCGCCGCGGCGTCACCCGCAATGCGCATCGCGGGGTAGCCGTTGTAGCGCACCGCCTGCATCTGCCCCGTCACCCAACGGGTTGTGGCAAAGGCCGACAGTGGCACGCTCTGCCCTTGGCTGTTGAGCGCGTTGAGCTTGAGCACCTGCTCGGGCTGCATGCGGTCCTTGGCATCGGCCTGCACCACCACACGTTGCAAACGGCCCTGGTTGGGGAAGTCGTTCACGTACGACGAGCCCAAGGCTGTCGAGAGCGTGGCGCTGATGGCGTCAAAGCTCACGCCCAGTGCATTGGCGCGGTCACGGTCAATGTCCACTTGGATCTGCGGCGCATCTTCCAGACCATCAGGGCGCAAACCTGTCACCAGCTTGCTTTGCGAGGCCATGCCCAGCAACTGATTGCGCGCTGCCAGCAAGGCGTCGTGACCCAGGCCCACGCGGTCTTGCAAACGCAGCGAGAAGCCTGTGGCATTGCCCAGCTCGCGGATGGCCGGCGGGTTCAGCGGGAAGATGAAGGCATCGCGAATGCCCATCAAGGCGCCAAACGCACGCCCGGCCAAAGCCTGTGCCGTGTGGGCCGCGCCCTTGCGCTCGTCCCAGTCTTTGAGGGTGACGAAGCCCAGCGCAGCGTTCTGACCCGAGCCCGAGAAGCTGAAGCCCACCACGCCCACCACCGATTGCACTTCAGGCTGCTTCAAGAAGAAGGCCTCAACCTGCGAGATCACGGTTTCGGTGCGGTTGGTTGTGGCGCCCGGTGGCAGCTGCACGTTGACGATCAGGTTGCCCTGGTCTTCGTTGGGCAAGAACGACGAAGGCATGCGGGCATAGAGCCAGCCCACCGCGGCCACGATGGCCACGTAGACCACCAACACACGGCCGCCGCGCTTGATCAGACGGGCCGTCCAGCTTTCATAGCCATGGGTGGTGGCCGTGAAGCGTTTGTTGAACCAGCCAAAAAAGCCGCCCTTTTCATGGTGATTGGGGTCGATGGGCTTGAGCAAGGTGGCGCACAAAGCCGGCGTCAGCGACAAGGCCAAGAAGGCCGAGAACAGCATCGAGGCCACCATGGACAGCGAGAACTGTCGGTAGATGTTGCCCACCGAGCCCGCAAAGAAGGCCATCGGGATGAACACCGACACCAGCACCACGGTGATGCCCACGATGGCACCACTGATCTGGCCCATGGCTTTCTTGGTGGCCTCGTAAGGCGAGAGGCCTTCTTGGGCCATCAGGCGCTCAACGTTTTCGACCACCACGATGGCGTCGTCCACCAAGATGCCGATGGCCAGCACCATGCCGAACATCGTCAACACGTTGATCGAAAAGCCCGCCACCGACATCACACCAAAGGTGCCCAGCAGCGCCACAGGCACCACCAGCGTGGGAATCAGGGTGTAGCGGAAGTTCTGCAAGAACAGCAGCATCACCAAGAACACCAGGCCCACGGCCTCGATCAAGGTCTCCACGACCTGGCTGATCGAGATCTGGATGAAGCCCGAAGTGTCATAGGGAATCGAAAAGTCAACGCCCTTGGGGAAGTAGCGCTTGAGCTCGGCCATGCGCGCCTTGACCGCATCGGCCGTTTGCAGCGCGTTGCCGGTGGGCGAGAGTTGCAAGCCAATGCCGGTGGCAGGCTTGCCGTTCAGGCGGGCGTAAGGCAGGTAGCTTTGGGCGCCCAGTTCGATCCGGGCCACGTCTTTGACGCGCACGGTCGAGCCATCTGCCTTGGCACGCAGCACGACCTCGCCAAACTCCTTGACGGTGGACAGCTGACCGGGCACCACCACCGTGGCGGCAATGGTCTGCTCGCTCAGGTTGGGTCGGTCACCAATGCCGCCAGCGGGCACCAACGCGTTCTGGGCCCTGAGCGCGTTGTTCACGTCGCTCATGCTCAGGCCGTAAGACACCAGCTTGGCTGGGTCCACCCAGATGCGCATGGCGCGCTCGGTACCGAACAGCTGCGCCTGGCCAATGCCGGGCACGCGCTGCAGCTCAGGGATCACATTGCGCGAGGCGTAGTCGCCCAAAAACACCGGGTCGTATTCCGGGTTGGTCGAGGCCAACATCACGAACATCAAGAAGTTGCTGCGCGACTTGTCGACCTTCACACCTTGCTGCGTCACCGCAGAAGGCAGGCGCGGCGTGGCGCGCGACAGGCGGTTTTGCACTTCGACCTGGGCCAGGTCAATGTCGGTGCCGGTCTCGAACGTCACGGTGATTTGGCCCGTGCCGTTGGCCTGGCTGACCGACTCCATGTAAGCCAGGCCAGGCGCCCCGTTGAGCTCTTGCTCAATGACGCTGATCACGCTCTCGTCCAGCGTTTTGGCCGAGGCACCGGGGTAGGTGGCACTGATGACGATGGACGGCGGCGCCACCGTGGGGTACTGGGCGATCGGCAGCTTGGTGATGGCGACACCGCCAAACACCAAGATGAACAAGGCAATCACCCACGCAAAGATGGGCCTGTCAATGAAAAACCGTGGCATGTGGGCGCCCCTTTCAGCGTGAAGCCGCGCCAGATGCCGACACCGCCACCGCAGAGGCAGCTGGTGCGGCGCCTTGTGGCTGCCATGGCACGGCCTTGACCGGCGCCTTGGGGTTCATCATCTTTTGGAAGCCATCGACCATGACCTGCTCACCGGCCTTCAGGCCATCGAGCACCACCCACTGCGTGCCACGGGCACCGCCGAGCTTGACCGGACGTGGGCTGACCTTGCCTTCGGCATCGACCACCAACACGGAGTCGCCCTGGCTGCCGCGCGTGACGGCCTGCTGAGGCAACAGCACGCCGCCGTCGACCTGCGCTTGCTCGATGCGCACACGCACGTACATGCCGGGCAGCAGCTGGCCTTGCGGGTTGGGCAGCTCGGCGCGCAGGGCGACCTGGCCCGAGGTGGCGTCCACACTCAGGTCAGAGAACAGCAAGCGTCCGGGCAAAGGGTATTCGGTGCCGTCTTCCAGCACCACGCGCACGCTGGCGGCTTGGGCGCCGGCCTTCTTCAAGGTGCCCGCGTCCATGGCGCGGCGCAGCTTGAGCACTTCGTTGGCAGGCTGTGTGAAGTTGACGTACAGGGTGTTGACCTGCTGGATCAAAGCCAGCTGCGTGGCCTCGCCCTGCCCCACCAAGGCGCCTTCAGTGACCAAAGCGCGGCCAATGCGGCCCGAGATGGGCGCCGTGACCGAGGCATAGCCCAGGTTGATGCGCGCGGTTTGCACAGCGGCCTTGCTGGAGGCCACATCGGCCTGTGCCTGACGCTGCGCCACCTGGGCGTTCAAAAACTCTTGCGGGCTGATCGCCTTGGCGGCCTGCAAGGGCTGGTAACGCTCGGCCAGGGCGGTGGCTTGTGCCAAATTGGCTTCGGCCTTGGCCTGGGCAGCCAGGGCGCTGTCGAGCGCAGCCTTGTAGGTGCTGGCGTCGATCTGGAACAGGGCTTGGCCTGCCTTGACGTCAGCACCTTCGGTGAATTGGCGGCTTTGCAAGATGCCAGCCACGCGGGCGCGGACCTGGGCGCTGCGCACGGCCTCAAGGCGGCCTGGCAGTTCGGTGATCAGTGGCACGGTTTGCGGCTGTACCGTCACCACACCCACTTGTGCAGGCGGGGGACCGGCTGGGGCTCCCCCGGCGCCGGCACCGCCAGCAGGCGCGGCACTGGGGCCGCAACCGCTCAGCAGCGAGGCTGC
>JAVLFO010000556.1:0-1765 GCA_046052805.1 Aquabacterium sp.
TCAACCAAGTCATTGGTCAGCTCAATGCGCAAAATGGTGTGGAAGGCGCGGGCGTTTATGCCGGCGATGTTGCCAACGTGCAGATGCGCGTGAATGGCGCTTTCCAAAACATCGAGCAGATCCGCCAAATGCCTTTGCGCGTGGTGAACCCAGCCACAGGGCAGGCGCGTAACTTGAAGCTCGGCGACATCGCGACCGTGCGCCGCGGCTACGAAACCCCGGCAAGCACCAAGGTCAGGCACCAGGGTAAGAGCGTCATCGCCTTGGGCATTTCGATGGCCAAGGGCGGCGACATCATCGCCTTGGGCAAGAGCCTGGCCGAGGCCACAGAGCGCATCAAAGGCGATCTGCCTGTTGGCATCGAGCTGGACCAGATCCAGAACCAGCCCAAGGCCGTGTCTAACTCGGTGGGTGAGTTCGTCCACACCCTGATCGAGGCTGTGGTGGTGGTGTTGGTGGTGAGCTTTGTCAGCTTGGGCCTGCACACCAAACCTTTGCGTCTGGACATCTGGCCGGGCATGGTCGTGGCCATCACGATTCCGTTGGTGCTGGCGGTCACCTTCTTGGTGATGAGCGTCTGGGGCATTGGCCTGCACAAGATCTCACTGGGCGCCTTGATCATTGCCCTCGGCCTCTTGGTCGACGACGCCATCATTGCCGTTGAAATGATGGTCCACAAGCTCGAGGAAGGCTACGACAAGTTCAGTGCCGCCACGGCAGCCTATGACATCACCGCCATGCCCATGCTCACGGGCACCTTGATCACAGCGGCAGGCTTCTTGCCCATTGGCATGGCCAATTCTGCTGTTGGCGAATACACCTTTGCCATTTTTGCGGTCACGGCTGCGGCACTGCTGATTTCGTGGGTCGTTTCGGTGTATTTCGTGCCCTACCTCGGTCAGTGGTTGTTGCGCACGCGGCCGAAGGTGCAGGTGGGTGCCAACGGGCACGCCGCTGCTCCAGATCTGTTTGACACGCCGTTTTACGCGCGCTTCAAAGCGCTCGTTGGGTGGTGTGTGGCGCACCGCTGGATCACCATCGCCCTGACCGTCTTCGCTTTGGTGTTGGGTGTGCTGGGCATGGGCAAGGTGCAGCAGCAGTTCTTCCCCGATTCCAGCCGACCTGAAATCATCGTTGACCTCTGGTTGCCTGAGGGCAGCAGTTTTGACGCCACCGAATCCCTGGCGATTCGATTTGAAGCCCGCATGCTGCGTGAGCCGGGCGTCAAGACCGTCTCTAGCTGGATCGGCGCCGGCTTGCCGCGCTTTTACCTGCCCATGGACCAGATTTTCCCGCAGAGCAACGTCAGCCAGTGGGCCATCGTTCCACAGGACGCGGCCACACGTGAATCGCTGCGCCGCAAGCTCCCCGAATTGCTGGCCAGCGAGTTCCCTGAGGCGCGCGGTCGAGTCAAGCTGCTGCCCAACGGGCCTCCGGTGCCATACCCCGTGCAATTCCGCATCGTGGGTGAGGACGTAGGTGTCTTGCGTGAGTTGGCTGAACAAGCCAAAGCTTTGATGCGCGCGCACCCGTCCATGCGCGGGGTCAATGACAACTGGAATGAGTCGGTCAAAGCCATCCGCCTGAGCGTTGACCAAGACAAGGCGCGCGCCCTGGGCGTGACCACACAGTCGATTGCCCAGGCCAGCCGCGTGCTGACCTCTGGCACGACCGTCGGCCAGTACCGCGAGGGTGATCGCCTGATCGACATCGATTTGCGCTCGCCTCAGTCTGAGCGGACCACGCTGGGTGCCTTGGACAACGC
>JAVLFO010000557.1:0-2091 GCA_046052805.1 Aquabacterium sp.
CGCGTCACGTCGAAGGCATCGCGGGGCACCGACTCGCCACCCGCAGCCAGGAGACATTCACCGCTTGCGTGGTACGAGATGACCCGCTGGCCGCAGCGCGTGACCTGCACGCCCGGGGCGCCTGCCGAGCCCGGGCGCCGCCATTGCTCGCCGACCTGTTCGTAGCCATGCTGAGCCAGCAGGTAACGAATGTGCTCGATATGCCCAACAAAATCGTTGAACAAGTCAACGATTTCGCGCACTTCGCCTGTCAGTTTGCGATCCTCGCTGCGGCACCAAGCGATGAACTCCAACGCGTCCGGATCGGCGTCTGCATGCTGCGACACCGGGATGCGCTCGTGACCTTGAGGTGTGATGCTCGCCGTAAGAGTGTCCAGGCATTGGCCGTGGCTGCGATGGTGTTCGAACGGGACGCCAGGCACCCGGCCGTAGAACCACGCGCGGCGACGGTTCCAGGACTCAGAGGCCAAGATGCCGCCGACCGCGCCGTTGAGGTAGCTGACCCATTTGGGGAGGTCATCCAGCGGCACGTCGGTGCTAAGTGGCGCGACGATCCTGAAGCTGTGACGGCCCTCTGTCGGCGCGTGGCTTGTCGTCGTCACAACCAGCGCTTCCACGCCCGCTGCCTGCAGCAGCGCAGCTGCCTCGGCGGGAGGCACGGTGCTGCCGTCAACGTCGCCGACCACGGCAGACACGGGTCCAAACACATTGTCACCGTGCTTGAGGCTTGGTGTGTCGGTAGTTGACCAGACGTCGCCATAGGCCGTCGGCACGAACATCGGGAGGGACTTCTTGCTGGCCTTTGTAGGAGAGGCGGACAGCCGATCGGCGAGCGCTTGCCAGGACATCGCCTCGTGGCGGATGGACTGGCCGCTGACGGTAGCGAACAGGGACACGCGCAGCAGGCGATCAATCGTTGTCATCGGCGCCTCCCATGCTCTGCGGCCATGTGTTGTCGTCGATGCCGTTCAGGCATTGCAGCAGAAACCGCACCCGGCAGAGACCCGGTGCGGTCAATGTCACGCTGGGGTCGTGCCACTGCAGGCGCCCGAATGGAACCTCGGTCAGCTGGACGCAGCCTTGGCCGAGGTGCTCCCAGAGCACGCGCAGCGCCTCATGCCTGCGCGCGATGGTCCTCGGGCGACCGCGGCCACGCGGGCCGTACCGGTAGTGTGTGTGCGCGATGCTGTCCAGCATGCTGACGCTTCTCGGGCCATCAACAAGCGCTTTGACCAGGGCTGCGAGGGGCTGCGGCAGCACATCGAAGTCAGGTTTGCGTTGTGTCATTTGCCGCCCCCCGCTTGCGCGATGCCGGGCGATTGGGCGCACTCTGGTGCGGCCTCGTAAGCCGCCTTCAGGTAGGTCATTTTCCGATCCTTCTCTCGATGGCCCCCGCCGCAGTTAGCCCCTGCGGTGGGGTTAACTTTTTGGCGGTTAGACACTTGGGCGCGCGCCCACCAAGCGGGCCAGGAAGGCGTCCACCTCCGACTCGACCCAAAGGGTGCGGCGTCCGTGTTTTGTCGGGCGCGGAAAGCCGGACGCAGGGTCTTGCAGGCGGCGCCAGACCGTGGCTTTGCAGACACCACAGCGGTCTGCCACTGCGGTGATGGGGATAAGGCGAATTTGCATAAAGGCTTTCACTCCGTTTGTTTCGATAGGCCATTCCTATCGATGGGCGAAGTGTGGAACCACAGGGCTCATGGGTGCAAGTCGCCGCCTACGACGGCACCAACGCGCCTCTTCGTCAGTCTTCGTGAGTTGATGTGACAAGACTTTGAGAACGGAAGTCTCTGGATCACTGGGCGTGAGTTATCTTTTGCAGTCCCCTGTTAACACCTTGAAACAATAAAAGCGCCCGTAGGCGCTTTTATTCCTCTGTGTGCGGCAGCTCAGGCCATGGCGGCGTCGAGTTCCTCGGCCCCAAGCGTCAGCATCCCGTGCACCACGTCAAGCACGCGCCGCCAGTCTTCGGGATGCTGCCCAGCCAGGACATCGTCGAGCAGGCCGCAGGTGTCGAGGCAGACAAGCGCCCCGCTTGCGGACAGCACGTCGCGCGCCTGCAGAACGAGGTGGCGTCGGTCGGCGTCATCT
>JAVLFO010000558.1:0-1549 GCA_046052805.1 Aquabacterium sp.
TGCCGCACGCGGGCCCTGAGCTGCCACTGCAGCAACTGAGCAGGCTCGTGTTGGACACCCAAGGCAAACAAGCCCATTTGGTGGACGTCAGCGTGCACGCTTTGCTGTCGCCAGCGGCTTTGCAGGGCATGACGATGATCGTGTTCAGAGACTTGGCGCCGACGGTGCGCGGCCGCCGCAAAGGCCACACCGTGATGGACGAGCAGCATGCGCTGGCTCTGCAGCAATGCCATGAAGAGATCCAACACCTGCGCGATCAAATGAGCGCCTCCAACGAGGAGCTGCAGTCCACCAACGAGGAGTTGCAGTCCACCAACGAAGAGCTGACGACCTCCAAGGAGGAGATGCAGTCAATGAACGAGGAGCTGCACGCAGCCAATGAGCAGTTGCAAAAACGGCTTGACGATCTGGCGCTGGCGCAAAACGACATGAAGCACTTGCTCAACAGCACCGATGTCGCGATGCTGTTCTTGGACAAGGCGCTGAACGTGAGCCGCTACACCGACCGGGCCACGCAGCTGTTCAAACTGCGCGAGAGCGACATTGGCCGCCCCTTGAGCGACCTGCACAGCACCCTGCTCTACCCCGGCCTCAAAGACGATACGCAAGAAACCCTGCGCACGCTCAATGCCTGCGAGAAACAGATGCCCACCAGCGATGGCCGCTGGTTTGCCGTCAAGGTCATGCCTTACCGTCGGCAGGACCAGGTGGTCGATGGCGCGGTGATCACTTTTGTGGACATCACGGCGACGAAGCTGCTGGAGATCCAACTGCGGGCGGCCTCGGCCAGTTGAGTCTCCAACGCAAGCTGGCGGCCCAAGGGCCGCCATGCCGAATGACCCGAAGACATCAAGTCTTGCGGCCGTCCTTGATCACTTCCTTGAGGTCGCCCAGGTGCTTTTGCGCCCGACCTTCAACCTCTTTGACGGCACCCTTGACGTGCTGGGAGGTACTGCCCAATGCGTCGCCGGCCTTCTTTTGGAGCTTGCCTGTCATTTCCTTGGCAACTCCCTTGATTTGGTCTTTGTTCATGTGATCACCTTTCGGTCTGGTTGGAAGAAGTGCGTGACTCACGCACAAGACACATGGAGGGCGTCATGACGAAGCCCTCCATGAGACATCAGGGGGCCGTGCCGATGGTCGTGCCCGTGACTTCGACCTCAACGCGGCGGTCGGCCTTCAAACAAGCGCGCAGCTTGGGGCTGTCCTTGCTGCCCTTGCAGTCTTGGGCATGCGTCACAGGGGCGCTCTCGCCCTTGCCCGTGGCGGTGATCTTGCTGGGATCCACACCACCGGACTTGACCAAGTAGTCCTTGACGGCGGCGGCTCGCTCATCTGAAAGCTGCTGGTTGTATGCAGCCGTGCCGATGCGGTCGGTGTGACCTTCGACGCTGATCACGCTGAACTCCGTGCCCACCAACTCTTTGGAGAAGGTGTCGAGCTCCGCGCGGCCTTCGCTCTGGATCCCAGCTTGGTCAAAGCCAAACAGCGACTCGGCCGAGAAGCTCACGCGCTTGCGTGGCGGCTCGGGCGTAACCATCGGTGCGGG
>JAVLFO010000559.1:0-2290 GCA_046052805.1 Aquabacterium sp.
ACGCTTGGTGCAGCTCAGTGCGCAGCGTCCCACACCAGCAACTGCACGGGCGTGGGGTTGTAGGCGTTGCAGGGGTTGTTGAGTTGCGGGCAGTTCGAGATCAAGACGACCACGTCCATCTCGGCGCGCAGTTCAACGTACTTGCCCGCACCCGAGATGCCGTCGGCAAAGCACAACTCGCCTTCGGGCGTGACGGGCACATTCATGAAGAAGTTGATGTTGGGCGCGATGTCGCGCTTGCTCATGCCACGCGAGGTGGCCTCTTCGCAATGGCACAGGGCCCACATGAAGCTGTCGCGGCAGCTGTGCATGGGCCGCTTGGCCAGCGCGTAGCGCGTGGTGTTGCTCTCGGCCGAACAAGCGCCGCCCAAGGTGTCGTGCCGGCCACAGGTGTCGGCCACGATGGTCAGCATCACGCGGCCTTCGCTGGAGTACAGCTTCGATCCCGCGCTCAGGTAGAGCTGCCCGTTGCGGGCGATGGTGTCGGCCGCGCTGTAGCGCTCAGCCGTGTCGTCGGCGCTGTAGAACAGCGTGTCCACGGCCTGGTTGCCTTCGAGGTCGAGGATACGTAAGGTTTGACCGGCCTTGACCGTGCCCATCCACGGGTCACCCGCCAGACACACCTCGCTCAAGATCGCATCTTCAAGGCGCAGGCTGCTTTCAATCAATGTGCTCATGGGGTCACCTCAAACCGCGCAGTGGCGTTCGGTGTTGATGTAGGCGCGCTCGTTTTGCGGGCAGCTGGTGCGGCACAGGTCATCGCTCGCCACAGGCAAAGCGCGCAAGGCCGTGAGCTGCACATCGGCTGGCGCGTAGCTGGGGCGCGGGTCTAAAGGATGCGGCGCGGCCGACAGCACCACCAGCGTGTCCATCTCAAAGCGCAAGGTCACGCTCTGCCCTGCCCGGCTGTGCCCTTCAACAAAGCGCAAGCTGCCATCGGCTTGGGCCAGCACCTTGCTGAAGAAGTTCACCGCAGGCACCAGGTCGCGCACGCCCAGGCCATGTTTGGCCAACTCCACCAAGAGGCCATCGCGACCATTGCGCAGCATGGCGTTGCGGTCTTTCTGGAAGCTGCTTTCGCCGTACTTGGCTCGCACTTGGACGGCGTCGCTCACGCCGCACCAGGCGTCGTGCCAGCCCACGTCATCGGCCACGACGCCGCACATGGCCCGGCCCATGTCTGAGTGGCACACATGGCCGGCCGTCAAGAAGGCCGTGTGCTGGCTCTTGAGCGTGTCGGGCATGTTGTAGCGCTCCAGCTTGTCGTGCGCGTTGTAGAACACGGCACTGAGGTTGGCGCCACCGCCCAGATCGGTCAGTCGCAAAGCCGTGCCACGGCGCAGCAGGCCCGACCAGTGGTGGCCACCGGGCAGCAGCTCGTCCCACAACACGTGGTCTGTCACACAAGGAGAGGTCATGGTGGGCTCCAGATCAGGCTTGTGCCTGGCGGCTGAGCCGCTCAAGTTGTTCCAGGTCGGTCTTCATGCCCGAGGTCTCGCGGATGCGGTTCAAGATCTCGGCCTTGAGTGCCGTGAAAGGCGCCGACAGCTTCATGTCTTGCGTGCGGTGGGCAGGCAAAGGCACGTCGTAAATGGTGTCGATGCGACCGGGCCTCGGCGCCATCAGCACCACGCGGTGGCCCAGGTAAATGGCCTCTTCCACGTCATGCGTCACGAACACGATGGTGCTGCGCTCCAGCCGGTGCACGTGCAGGATCAGGTCGTGCATGACCTCGCGGGTCTGTGCGTCGAGGGCCCCGAAGGGCTCGTCCATCAGCAGCATTTGTGGGCGGCCCATCAAGGCCCGCGCAATGGCCACGCGCTGCTGCATCCCACCCGAGAGCTGGTTGGGATACGCGTGCGCCACATGGCCCAAGCCCATGAGTTGCAGCAGCGCATCGGCACGCCCCGAGGCCGCTTCCACATCGGCGCTGGTGCGACCGGTGGTGTGCGACTTGAGCTGCCGACAAAACTTGATGTTGCCCACCACATCGAGCCAGGGGTAGAGGCTGTAGTGTTGGAAGACCATGGCGCGGTCTTGCCCCGGCCCGTTGATGGCTTGACCACTGACCAGCAAGTCACCCGAGCTGTGGCGCTCCAGCCCAGCCAGCGTGCGCAGCAGCGTCGACTTGCCACAACCCGAGGCCCCCACGAAAGTGACGAACTCGTTGTCGCCCACCGTGAGGTCCACGTTCTGCAGCGCTTGCACCTGCTTGGCACCCTCGCCAAACACCTTGTTGACTTGGCGACACACGATGCGCGGCTGCGCCAGGCTCGCTGCTTCAGGACTC
>JAVLFO010000560.1:0-1536 GCA_046052805.1 Aquabacterium sp.
TGGATGTCCATCAAGATCAGGTCGGGCTTGCGCTTTTGGACCTGTGCATGTGCCGCAAGGGCATTGGGCGCCAAGGCGACGTCAAACGCCTCGGCCTGCAACATGAAAGCGACCAGCTCCAAGTTCATGTGGTTGTCATCGACCACCAACACACGTGGCGCATTCATGCGTCACCCCTGACTGGCTGCCCCACGGGACGCCAATGGCGCAACTCGTCCAACAAGGCATCCAGCTCGCCTCGGCCCTTGCTCAAGATCGCCTTGGCCGAGCGTGCCAAGGCCGCGTGTTCTTGCTCTGTCAGCAACATGCTGGTCCAGATGAACACAGGCGTGCGCTGCCAGCGCCCAGACTGGTTGAGCACATCCAGCACCTGGAACCCGTCGAAGCCCGGCATCATCAAGTCCAAGATGATCGCGTCGGGCTGCACGGCCTCGAGCGCCTGCAATGCGGATCGACCGCCCGAGACGCACACCACCTCCAGGTGCATCGCCTGCAAAGTGGCCTGCATCAAGTCGCACGCCACGGGGTCGTCATCGACCACCAGGATGCGCCGCGATGTGCCGTCCAGCAAACCGACTTTGCCAAGTGCCACAGACACCTGGTCGGCCTGAATGGGCTTGGCCAAAAGGTCGGTCACCTTGAAGTGGGCAGAGTCGGCACTGGGCGAGGACGGCACCGATGTGGTCATGCTCACAGCGACGACCGGGGTGGCCACACTGGGGCCGTCAAGGCGGATGTTGGACAGCAAGCTCAAGCCGCTGCGCTCGGCCAAGACCAGATCCAAAGTGATCGCTTGGTAGGCATGGGCTTTGGCAAACGCCAAGGCTTGATCGGCACCGGCCGGGGCGTCAACCATGAAGCCTGCCTCTGAGAGCACCTGCTGGATGCGGCTTTGCTGGATGGGGTTGTCGTGAATGACCAAAACGCGCGAGGTCAACGGTGCGACAAGCGTTTCATCGTCACCATGGCCCACCCCATCGACTGGATCAGGCATCACCCTGGGCAGGACCACATGGAACACACTGCCCTGCCCCAGCACGCTGCGCACCCCGACGCTGCCGCCTTGGGCCTCGATCATGCGGCGCGTCAAGGCCAAGCCCAAGCCCGTGCCCTGGTGGCGTTTGGTGAAGCTGCTGTCAAGCTGCTGGAAGGCCACAAACAGCCGCGCCAGATCGGGTGCTGCAATGCCAATGCCGGTGTCTTGCACCTCGATGCGGACATGTGCAGTGCCTTCGGCTTGCGCGCGCAGGGTGACCCGGCCCCCGGCAGGCGTGAACTTGATGGCGTTTGAGAGGTGTTGTAGAGGACCTGCTTGAGTCGCGCAGGGTCCAAGCGCAGCTGCGCCACATCGGGCGCCAAATCAAGCACCAGCTCAACACCCTGCCGCTCGGCCGTGTTGTGAAGAATTTGAATCAGCTCTTGCACCAGCGCCGGCAGGCTGACTTCTTCGGGGTGGAAGTTCAGCTTGCCTGCCTCGACCTTGGACAGGTCCAACACGTCGTTGATCAACTTGAGCAGGTGGCGGCCACTGGTCCC
>JAVLFO010000561.1:0-2987 GCA_046052805.1 Aquabacterium sp.
GTTACGTTCAGCCATGTGGGTTGTCCGGAGATGGTTTGTTCAATGCTTGAGTCAGGCCCGCCTCAACGGCAGGGAATAAATGGGTCATGGCAGCAGGGTCTGCATCCAGGGCCTGGCTGGCAGACATCCACGCGTTGAAGTCCATGCCCAGTACTGCACCTTGAACAGCGCGCACTTGGGATGAACAGACATCAAGCACCGCAAGGGCCTGCCAGCCCTCTTCAGTTCTAGGTGAATTCACCCGGTACGGACACTCAGGACAGGTCGTCTCGCATGCCTCGCAATACGCGGCCCCGCCACCGAAGTGCCATTCGGTGCGGGCCTTCAGCCGTTTTTTTCGGCATCCAAGAGATAGAGCGCGGCCAGGTATTCACGCTCGAAGGCATCGGCCACTGGCCACAGCTCCATGAGCGCAGCAATGCCGTCCGGCGTGACGGCTGCGGCTTTGCCTTTGTCGTCACCCACGCCCTCCCAAGCCAAGATGGCAGCCTTGGCCAACTCGGTGATGAGGGTGGCGGTGCGCTCTCCGGCTGCCGTGTGATCTTTGCCATCGATCAGGGCCGCTGCATGGCGAGCTGCCATGACCAGCGCAGTGGTCGCAGGCTTGACTTTGATGCGCACGCCTTGGACCAGGTCGAGCCAATACGGCTCACGTTTCAGATTGAGTTTGAGCATGTTTGCCTCCTAGGTTCAGTACGCAACCACGTCATTGACGAGTTGCACGGTCAGCATGTGACCGGCTGCGGTGTTCTTGGCAGCCTGCCAGTCAAAGGTGGCCTGAATGCCTCCGGGGCCAGAGATCGAGAGCTTGGGCTTGGGCAGGTAGACCTCATGCGCGATGAAGGTCAGGCTCTTGGTGGCGTCAATGACATAGCTGAAGGTCAGCTCTAGTGGGGTGTTGTTGGTTGCGGCATCGATCAATTCCGTATCCGCAAAGCGCACCTCCAAGTTGCCCGTCAAGCTGGCCACTGTGGGATCGGCCCCTTCGATCTTTCCATCGGAGCGAATCGTTTCGATGCGCGCCAGATTGTTCGAATAGGTCAACTGCGCCGCGACCACGTTGCCCAGGGCCTGGCCATTCTTTTTGATCGAACCTTGAAACTGATTAAAGCGGGTGATCGGCAAAGTGGTTGGGGTCACGTCTGCGCTGGCGGTGCGCTTGACCTCCCCTTGGGCAATGAGGCCTAAGGTGGCGTCCGCTGCGCCAGAGCGCGCGAACTTCACCTGTAGCGAGTTGGCCATCACACCAGAGGCCAGGAAGTAAGCCGGGATGTCCGGCAATCCCGTCTCCAGTGACAGGCTCGGCAAACCTGAGTTGCCAGACACAAAAGTGTGGGTGTGCGCGGTATCTCCAACGCTCACCGGATTGCCCAACAGGGCTTTGAGCCACATGCCGATATTGCGCAGGTCAATGGGAATGACGATGTCACCCTCGACTTTGATCACGTCCCGGATGGGCGCGCTCGGGTCTCGACCCAGGCCAATCAGATCGTTGGCAATCAAGCCCTGTTCTGATCCCAGGGTGGTGGAGACAAATGGAATCTTTCCAAAGTCTCCAGTCGGTGTGTTTCCGTAGGTGGGTTCAAACGCCGCCAATAGGCTGGCGTTCGCGCCATAAGCACGAGCCATGGTGAATCTCCAGGTTGTTAAAGTTTGTGAGGCGATCAGGCCAATGGATGGCTACTCGCGTAATGCATCACCACGTCGAGCGTGCAGGCCTTGATGCCCACAGACCCTTCGGGTGTGACGTCTTCAAATTTGGGCGACATCACTTCGGTGTGATCGATCTGTCCAGATAAGGTCGGATCGGCCAAGACCAGGGTGCCCAGCGCCTGAAGCAATTCATCCATGCGCGCGTCTCTGGCAGATGCCTCGGGGTGCGCGACATAGATTTCGATGCTTGCCGCGTGCTCCCACAAATAGGTCACAGGCGACAACGTGACATCGACCTGGGTCATGTCACCATCGCGCAGGAACACCATGGCGTGCTCGCTGAGCCGCTCTGGCAGGGATGAATTCCTCCGTATGGCATTGGGCTGCAAGGGCAGTCCGTCCAACAGCGTGAACAAAGCCCCCAGCGCCGCTTCTCGTTGGCTAGTTTTGATCGTCATTTCATGTGTCTGAACTTTCTTCTGGCCACGACTGCGTGACCAACACCATCAGCCTGTCTTGCCACCGCTGGGCAGCACTGGCGATGTCGAATTTCTTCTTGAGTTGGGCTTGCGGTACCAGCAAGAAAATGGGGACTGTGGTCAGCCCTCGTCCTGATTTCTGAGCGGAGGCAGATGCTGCCGCGAAGCCTCCGCGCTTGCCTGTTTTGGCCCGAAAGTTGTCCGCCACCAAGAGCGACGGTTTGCCTGACCGATACACAAAGCGCAGTCGTTGACCGCGCATGCGCTCCCACAGACCAGGCGTCATGCGTTTGCCGCGTGGCCCAGTGCCTGCTGCCGGAAGTGGGATAGCGAGCCAGAATCCATTTTTCGAACGGATCAGCGCACCTTGGTCGTGCGCCGCAACGACAACAGGCGCTCGGCTGTACACAAGCCCCGCCGAACCCAAGCTGGGGCGTCCCTTCGGGTACACCTCGACACGCCAGGTATTGGCCAGACGCGAGCCCAGACCAGAGCCTTCGATTTGCGAGCGCAATTCACTCTTGAGCCCTTGCGTCGCCTCTCGCACGCCTGTGGTCACCGCCACCCGAGCCGAGTTCAGCTCCTGCGCCATCATCTTGGAGAGATCGCCCTGTAGGGCAGCCAGTAGTCGCACGCTCATGCTCACCTCGCCGTCGAGGGATAGTCGGGCAAGGGGTAGGCGCTCACCGTCCAGATCAAACGATCACGGTCAACCAGCGCATCGCCTTGAATGACGTAGATGACACCCCGCCACGTCAGGCGATCGCCCTCTTGAGGCCGGACGACATCTGCCGCTTGCAAGTCAAACCGGTACGAGGTCACCGCTAGATGTGACTGGCCGAATTCCTGTACCGA
>JAVLFO010000562.1:0-2201 GCA_046052805.1 Aquabacterium sp.
GTCAGATGTGTATAAGAGACAGCCCAAATACAGGGCCTGCGGCGTGATCTCGCTGGGCACAGGGTGCGTCATGCCACTCTCAAGGTGCGCGGCGTGGCGCGAAGTGCGGATCAAGGTCATGCGGGGGCTCCTGGTCAGACAAGGCCCATCCACATCAGAAGGGCCACGCATTGAGTCGAACAACGTGCCCCAAACCTTACACCCTGGGCAGCCCGACGCTCAGGGCGCTGAAAAGTTGAGCACGCGGCCATCAGGGCCATGCACCTGCATCAGCCGCCCCGACAGGCGCGCCTGCACCCGGTCAGGCAAGGGGGCAAAGCCCGTGCCTCGGGTCAACTCGTCGCCGTGCATGAAGCACCAGTACACAAAGCGTCCGGCCCATTGCGCGGCCACGGCGTCGCGCGGGGTCGCGTCCAGCAGCAAAAAGCTGGTGGCCGTCAAAGGCCAGGCATCGGCGCGCGCGCTGGCCAGCAAGGTGGCCGTGTCATCGCCCTTGCGGTACAGGTCAGACGCGAGGATGGCGGCGCGGAAGGCCTCTTCAGAGGCCACCACGGGCGCACCCGAAGCGCCCTTGAGGCGCACGGCCACCAGCTTGTCCTTGAGCACCCGGTCGTAAGACACATAGGTCAAACCACCCGGGGTGGACTTGAGCAGCGCGGCCACGCCGTCATTGCCTTTGGCGCGCAGGGGGTTGCCCGGCCAAGCAGGCAGCTGGCCCACGGGCACGGCGGCGGCAAAGCGACTGGAGGACATGGCCAGGTAACGCGACCAGACCTCGGTCGACCCCGATGCCTCTTGCCGCACAATGCGCGCCACCTCGATGGCAGGCAAAGACGCGCCCGGGTTCAGCGCGGCAATGCGGGGGTCGTTCCAGCGGGTGATGCCCGCTTGCATCAAGTCGGCCAGCACCTCGCCCGACAAGACCAGCTGGTTGCTGGCCACACCGGGCACATTGACCACAGGCACCAGGCCGCCCACCAACATCGGGATCTGCACCAAATGGGACTGGGCCAGTGCCTCGGCGCTCAAGGGCGCGTCGGTGCCACCCAGGTGCACGGTGCGGGCTTTGGCTTGCTTGACGCCGTCACCAGAGCCGGTGGGGCTGTCGCTCAGCTTCACGCCAGGGTTGAGCTCGGCATAGCGTTGCGCCCAGCGGGCGTAAACCAGCGAGGGGAAGGTGGCCCCAGCGCCTTTGATCACCACCTCGCTCTGGGGTGAGGCCACGCCAGCATTGCCTGCGCCCATGGCGGCGGTCCAGCCCATCGAGGCCATCAAGCCCGCAGACACCCAAATGGCCTTTGTGGCCATGCGCAGGCCCTTGGCCCTCACCACCCAATTCACGTCCAACTGCATCACCGACTGCTCACATCACGGCTTGGCCACAAGGCCAAAAGCTGCGAACGATACAGCATGGACCAAGCCGCATGAGCCATTCGGCCCATGCAAGCCTCACTCAGCGCCTCACTCAGCGCCTCACTCAGCGTGTCATTCGGCCGTTTTGGCGGCGGTTTTGCGTGCGGCCTTTTTGGCCGGTGCGCGGGGGGCACGGGGTTCAAACTCAAAGCCCACCTTGCCCGCCTTGGCGTCCCAGCTCAAGAAGGCCTTGAACTTGCGCCGCGTCTTGTTGGACACGAAGTTCTCCAGCAGGTCGGTCTTGCCCGTGTCCAGCAGCTTGGTCACCTGCTCGGGCATGATCGGCTGCTGCAAGATGATCTTGCCGCTCTTGAAGTCACACGTGGCAGGGCCCACCGCGTGCTCGCACACGTAGTTGCTGCCGTGCTCAAACACGCCGCTGCCGCACTTGGGGCACTTGCCCAGGCTGGTCTGGGCGCTGAAGTCCACGGCCTCACCGGCTTCGTCGTCCTTCTTGGCGTCTTCGCCAAAGTCGAACTCCATCTTCCAGTTGTTGGCCTCTTCGTCACGCGCCAGCTTGAGCTCGGCTGTGAAGGGCCAGCCCGCCTTCGATCGGAAACCTTCCAGCGGGCCGACCTTGTGTTCGCGCATCAGCTGCTCCACCTCGTGCAGCTCGAAGCTGCGCCCGGCGGGGATCTTGGTCATGCTGAAGCCGCAACCCGTGCCGGCTTCCACATCGCCACCGTGCTTGCCGGTGCAGGTGAAGCGGCGGTAGTTCTCTTTGACCACACCGCCGCAATTGGGGCAAGGCGCGCTCAAAGTGGCGTAGTCACCGGGGATGGTGTCGC
>JAVLFO010000563.1:0-7235 GCA_046052805.1 Aquabacterium sp.
TACGCGCCGCCACGCTTGGCGGTGCTCACTCATTTGCTCTCGCACGTCGAAGGCATCGTGGCACCGTCGGCGCGCGTGCTGCTTTATCAAGCTTTGCATCGCCAATGGCAAGGCTTGCATGAAGCCGATCGCGCGTCGGCGGCGGCTTGGATGGATGGACGCTTCACGCCGGTCTTGTCGTGCATCGCCCAGCCCTGGGGCACGCCCCAGGCCATCCGCGACATCGCTGCGGCGCACCTGCAAGCCACCTCGGGTCTGCCCACTGATCCGGCGTTCGTGCAAGCCTTGTATGCGAGCTTTGGCATCACCGTGGCAGACACCGCGCCCCCAGCTTGGGCGGTGGCCGATGTGTGGCCTTTGCTGCAAGCGCAGGTGCTGTGCGTGAACCCCGGCGATGCCGATGCCAGCGATGCCTTGCAAGCGGCCTGCCTGACGCTGGCGGAGCGCGAGCCCGCCTTCATGGTCGACGGCATGGTGTTGCTGTTCACGCTGGCCATGCGCCTTGGCGATTCAGTCTCGGCCACCGACTTGATCACCGAGTGCATCCGCAGCGAGGTCCACAGCCTGATCTCCCCGGACCAGGTGCGCGATTGGTTGGCCATGGATGGCCCTGCACCCCTGGCCCTCAATGACGCCGTGGTGCAGCATGCTTGTCACAGCGGTGGCTTGGCCACCTCGGCTGGGCTCAGCTTGCTGCACGCCCACATCGCATGGCCTTCGGCACGCGCGCGATTAGATCACCTTGCCCAGGCCTTGTCGCTGTCATGCAGCGACGAGCCGGCCGCCGTTCCAAAGGCCTATGAGGCCCCCCTGTGGTCTTTGCTGCTGACCTACACCCAGGCTTGCAACGTCGATGCCATGCAGCTCGACCAGGCGCACGACAGCGCTTGGCTGGCGCGTGTGCAGGGGCTGCTCCACGGCCAAGGGTTGTTGCCGCCCGCGCAGGCGCACCTGCATGGCTTGTTGGCCCAAGCGGCGCAGACCCGTGGCGATTGGGCCTTGGCCGTGCACCATGCGGCTTGGGCCCGACAGGCCCATGACCACGCGGGTGCGGCGCAGTTGCTGCACGCGCTGATGCAAGCGCGCGGCGTGACGCCGGCCCAATGGCAAAGCTTCTTGGCGCAGCCGGCTGAGGGTGAGCCCGATTGGGCCTGCGAGCGTGCCCTGTGGGAGGGCTTGCTGCTGCACGCCGACCGTGCGGTGTCATGGGCCGCCCGCTACATGCTGGCCTTGTTCTACACCCAAGGCAGCTTTGTGCCTACCTCACGCCGCAAGCTGCAGCGCCTGGATGTGGCCAAGGCTTTGTGGACCGACTTGCTCGACAGCCCCGACTGGTGCGCGCAAGCCCAGCGGCAATTAGCCACCATGCCCTTCGTGGCGTACCACCGCTTGTGGCGCCAGGACGGCGGCCGGGGGCATCTGTGGTTGGAGCGTCCTGAGGCCGATCGTTTGATGATCGTGTTCGCCTGTGTCGAGTCGCATCACACCTTTGCCAGTGTGCCCAGCCTGGTCGCCGAGGCCGAAGGCCACCACCTGCTCTTCGTCAACAACCCCGAGCTGAACTGGTATGCCGATGCGGCCTTTGACGAGATCGATGCCTTGATCCAGCGCCAGGTCTTGGGCCGTTTTCAGCCAGATCAGGTGTGTTGCTACTTTGGCAGCATGGGCGGCTACGGTGCCATGCGCTTTGCGCTGCGCCATGGCTTTCGCGCCGTGGTGTTCAACCCCCAGGTGGATGTCGACCTGTGGGCCGTGCACCGGCCGCTGCAGCGCGCCTTGATGCAGTCGCCCACGCGGCGCCTGAACCTGCAAGACGCGACCCTGGCCGCTTGGTCGCGCACACCGCTCTACATCATGGTGGGCGCCACCACCGCCGATCGCGTGGCCTTGGACCTGCTCATTGAGCGCTTGCGCCTGGCGCGACACGCCAACCTCATCATCGAGAAGTTCGCCGACCCGCACCACGCCGGTCTGATCGGCCGTGTCAGTTGCCAATCGCCCGTGCGCACCGTGTTGGCGGCCGATGCGCGGCTGGCCGAGTTGACGCAGATGCACGCCATCGACGATCCCGATTGGCAGACCCTGGTGGGCGCGTCACGCGATGCCTTTTGGCGTTGCCTGTCGGAGGCGCAAGCCATGAAGGTCGAGGTCCGCATCCGCGATGGCCTCTTGTGCGTCAAAGACTCGCTGGCCTGCGACACGCGCTGAGCGCCCAGTCTCAAAACACCTTGGTGCCCGTCAAGCGCTCGTGCTCACGCACGGCAAAGCGATCGGTCATGCCCGCGATGTAATCGGCCACGGCACGGTGCAAATCGTCGCGCTGGGCAAAGTCGGCGGGCATGGCCGAGGGCGCGTCCACATAGGCCGCGAACAGCTCGCTCAGCACCTGCTTGGCGCGGGCCGTGGTCTCATTGACCTGCGGATGGCGGTACAGCTCTTTGAACAAAAAGCGCTTGAGGTGCGTGCTGGCCTCGCGCATGGGCTGGCCAAAACGCACCAGGGGCGGACACAAGCGGGCTTCATCGGCCGATGCTGGGCGGTGCTCGTCCAGCAACACGCGCGTGGCATCGATCACGTCATACACCTGCTGCGACAGCATGCGCCGGATGGTGTCAAACAAAAGCCTGCGTCCCTTGACCTGCGGGAACTCGGCCAAGGAGGCGTCTCGAAAGCGCGTGAACAAAGGCACGGCCTCCAGCTGCGCCATGGTGATCAGGCCTGAGCGCACGCCATCGTCGATGTCGTGGGCGTTGTAGGCGATCTCGTCGGCCAGGTTGCACAACTGGGCCTCCAGGCTGGGCTGGGTGTTGTGCAAAAAACGGTGGCCCACGCCGCCCGGCTCGCTGGCTTCGAGTGCCTGCGCGTTCAGCTTGGAGCAATGCTTGAGGATGCCCTCGCGCGTCTCGAACGCCAGGTTCAAGCCGTTGTAGGCGGGGTAGCGCTCTTCGAGTTCGTCCACCACCCGCAGCGATTGCAGGTTGTGCTCAAAGCCGCCATGGTCTTTCATGCACTCGTGCAGCACGTCCTGGCCCGCATGGCCAAAGGGGGTGTGCCCCAGGTCGTGGGCCAGGGCGATGGCCTCGACCAGGTCTTCGTTCAAACCCAAAGAGCGTGCGATCGAGCGCCCCAGTTGCGCCACTTCCAGCGAGTGCGTCAGCCGCGTGCGGAACAGGTCACCCTCGTGGTTCAAAAACACCTGCGTCTTGTAGACCAGGCGCCGAAACGCGGTGCTGTGCACGATGCGGTCGCGGTCGCGCTGAAAGTCGCTGCGCGTGGGGGCCGCAAGCTCCGGGTGGCGACGCCCCCGGGTCAACGCTGGGTGACTGGCGTAGGGGGCGAGGTTCATGGTGGTGTCAGATCAAGCGGTGTGGGCGGCGATCACATCGCGCACCATGGCCTCGGGCGCGGCCTGCATGCGGGCCTGACCCAGCGGGCCGACCACCACGAAGCGGATCTCTCCGCCCTCGGCCTTTTTGTCGACCTGCATCAGCTCCAGGTAACGATCGGCGCCCAGCTTCGGGCCCTTGGTGGGCAAGCCCGTGCGCTGGATCAAGGCCGTGATGCGCTGCGCCGTGGTGGTGTCGATCAGGCCCAGTCTGGCCGACAGGTCAGCGGCCATGACCATGCCGCAACCCACCGCCTCGCCGTGCAGCCATTCGCCATAGCCCAGGCCCGCTTCGATCGCGTGGCCAAAGGTGTGGCCGTAGTTCAAGATCGCGCGGATGCCGGACTCTTTTTCGTCTTGACCCACCACCCACGCTTTGATTTCGCACGAGCGTTTGATGGCGTGCTTCAGCGCTGAGCGGTCGCGTGCCAACAGCGCATCGAGCTTGGCTTCGAGCCAGCCCAAAAACTCGGCGTCTGCAATGGGGCCGTACTTGATCACCTCGGCCAGGCCGGCCAGCAGCTCGCGCTGGGGCAGGGTGTCCAGGGTCACCAGGTCGCAAATCACGCGCTGTGGCTGGTAAAACGCGCCGATCATGTTTTTGCCGGCGGGGTGGTTGATGGCGGTCTTGCCACCCACGCTGGAGTCGACCTGGGCCAGCAGCGTGGTCGGCACCTGCACAAAGGGCACGCCCCGCATGTAGCAGGCGGCGGCAAAGCCGGTCATGTCGCCCACCACGCCGCCACCGAGTGCATACAGCACGGTCTTGCGGTCGGCGGCTTCTTCCAGCAGTTTGGTGAAGACCTGGTTCAGCGCAGGCCAGTCTTTGAACTGCTCACCATCGGGCAGTTCCACATCCAGCACCTGCTTGTGGTGCGGCGCAATGGCGGCACGCAAGGCGGCCGTGTACAGCGGGCCCACCGTGGTGTTGGTAACGATCAGCGCCTTGGACGACTTGGGCAGGCCCGCAAACGCCGATGCGTCATGCAGCAGGCCTTCGCCGATCAGGATGTCGTAGCTGCGATCGCCCAGGTCAATGGCCACCGACGTGGTGCCAGCAGCAAAGGGAGATGCAGGAGAGAGGGGAGTCGAGGCCATGAGCGCGGTCGGGTAGGGCGCCCCGAACTTGCGCGGAAGTTCGGTCCCAGCCGCGACGCGCGGGGCATCAATACAAGAATAGGGTGACGAGCCTGAACCCCGGCACTGAAGGAAATCGGCTAGGGCTGCTTCGTTCCCGACCTGACCCGATTGGCCGCACCCCCATGCGGGGAGGCCCGTCACTTTGAATTGTACGCGATGCCCGCAGGCACCGCTGCACGATCACAGGTTTTGCTCAGCCGCTTTCTCTTTCTCGCCCAGCAGACGTGGCTTGAGCAGGGTGTCGGCGGGGTTGTTGCCCAGCCAAATGCGCAAAATCGCGTTGTAAAAGGCGGGGTCTTGGAAGGTCGTGCCGACCTGCTTGCCATTGATCTGAAACACCGTGCCGGTGCCCGGGATCCAGTCCCCCGTGACCACGTCGCCCTTTTTGACGCCCGTGGTGATTTCTTCAAACAGCTCACCCAGCTTGACCAACTGGTTCACGAACTTGGCTTTTTCTTCTTTGTCCAAGTTCTTGTTGATGCCCGTCAGCAGGGCCTGCCCGAACTCTTCGCTGGTCAAGTCGCGCAGCAAGACCAGCTTGAAGCGCTTGGGTCCCGGGGCGGCCAGCACATCGGCCGTCGTGGTCTTTTTCTCGCTCAGGTACAGCCCCAGGGCGTAGACCTTGAAAACCGCCTTGATGCGCACACCGTAGCCGCTCAAGACCAAGGGCTTGCCGGCCACTTGCGCCGATTCTTCCAACTTGACGCCGGCAACCTCTGCGGCCCAGGACGGTGCCATGGCGCCGAGGGACAGCAGCGCAGCAGTGACGCATGTCGTCGTGAATTTTTTCATCTTGCTTCCTGTATCTGAGGCCCGGAGAGAGGCGTCCGGTGCTGTCGCCTGATTGGGGTTGCTCGCGCGGTGCTCAGCCTGAGCGTCAGGGCGTCTCGAGCTTGAACACGCTCACCACCTGCGCCAGGTTGGCGGCTTGGTTCTGCATTGACTCGGCCGCTGCAGCGGCTTGCTCGACCAAGGCTGCGTTTTGTTGCGTCACGCCATCCATCTGATGGATGCTGGTGTTGACGGCTTCGATGCCATGGCTCTGCGACTGGCTCGCTTGCGTGATCTCACCAATGATGCTGCTCACACGTTGAACGCTGCTGACGACCTCGCCCATGGTGCTACCCGCTTTGGTGACCAGCTTGCTGCCTTGCTCGACCTTTTCGACCGACTCGTTGATCAGCGTCTTGATCTCTTTGGCCGCTGTGGCGGAGCGTTGTGCCAGTGTGCGCACCTCGCCGGCGACCACCGCAAAACCGCGACCTTGCTCGCCAGCGCGGGCTGCTTCGACCGCTGCGTTCAGCGCCAAGATGTTGGTCTGAAAGGCAATGCCATCGATCACGCTGATGATGTCCACGATCTTGCGCGAGGACGCATCGATCGAGCCCATCGTGTCCACCACTTGGGCCACCACCTCGCCGCCTTGCGTGGCAATGTTGGAGGCGGTGCTGGCCAGTTGGTTGGCTTCGTTGGCGTTCTCGGCGTTCTGACGGACGATGCGGGTCAGTTCGTCCATCGCATTGGAGGTTTGCTGCAACGAGGCTGCTTGCTGCTCGGTGCGGTTGGACAAGTCGGAGTTGCCCATGGCGATCTCGCTCGATGCAGACGCAATCGACTCCGTGCCCGTGCGCACATCACCCACGATGCGCTGCAGGCTGCGGTTCATGTGGTCCAGCGCTTCCATCAGCTGACCTGTTTCGTCTTGGCTGCGGCTCACGATGGTGCTGGTCAAGTCGCCGGTGGCCACCTGCTTGGCGATGCGCACGGCCCGGTTGAGCGGGTGCGTGATGCTGCGGGTGGTGAGCACGCCCACGAACACGCTGATCGCCACCGCCGCCAAGGCCAGCATCATGATCATCACAGCGGTTTTTTGGGCTTGGGTTTTGGAGCTCTCGCCGGCGGCTTCCATCGACGCGTTTTGGCGCTGCGTCAGTTGATCCAGGGCTGCAAAGTATTTGGTGTGCGCTGGGCGAACCGAGAAGAGGAACTTCGTCATCGCGTCCTCTTTTTGGTTGTCTTTGACCATGCCCACGAAGGCGCTCAAGCCTTTGTTGGACTTGTCTCGCAGCTTGACGATTTGCTCGAGCAGCTTGGCATCTTCCTCCTCTGTGAGGAGGCGCTGAAGCTCCGTGATTTTTTGATCGTTGGCCTTGTTGAACTTGTCGATCTTGACCAGCTCTTCCTGGATCTGCCCCTCGTCGCTCATCACGAGGACGCTCAGCATGCTGCGCGAGACCTCATTGAGGTCGGCCTTCATGCCGTTGGCGATCACCGTGCGCGGGTAGGTGGTCTGCACCAAGGCGCTGAGCTCGCCACTCAGGCTCTGGATGCGCAAAAGCGCCAAGCCCGCCAGCAAGACCAGCAGCGCCGTGACCAGCCCGAAGCCAATGGTCAGGCGCTGCCCGATTTTGATGTTTCTGATGTTCATGCGCAGTCCGATCAGGAGCCGATGGGTCTTTTGTCGCAAAAAGCGATGTCTGACTGGGTATCGGCGCCTGGCGCGCGGACTGAAGGGGCGGGGCGAGCGGCGTCGCCCTCAGGCTCAGCGCAGTTGCAGCTCGTCTGCGCCGTAAGTCACACCCAGGGGCTCGATCACGACCTGTTTAGGGCCGTCTTCGACGCGGCCGGCCACCATGGCATCGATGCCCAGTCCCTTGGCCACTTCAACCACGCGCTCCGCCTGGTCGGCGGCCACGTACAGCGCAAAACC
>JAVLFO010000564.1:0-6657 GCA_046052805.1 Aquabacterium sp.
CGCTGGCAAACGAGGCCACCATCAGCACAAACAACACGAGCAGGCTGGGACCCCAGAACCTGATGGCCAGCCGGTGACTCGGGTGGGGCTGAAACTGCTGGGCCATGGTGCGACACTGTACTGAGTCGGGCTGTCTCCAGTGTGTCGCTTTTGGCTGGCCGGTCATGGGTGTTTTTACCCATGCGCCTCGCGACGAGGTAACACAGGGTGCGGCCATGGCGGGCCAGTCATGGCCGGCGCAAGGGCCGCAATCGTTTCCGTGAAGGCGGTGCGCGCCTCGCGCATGGTTTGCGCATTGGGCCCCAAACCGCGCACCACGCACCAGGCCGCTGGCCGGGCCGCCATCAATGGCGCGATGTCATCGGCGTTGAGCAGCCCACCAATGGCCACGACCGGCACCGGGCTGTGGGCCACCCACCAGCGCAGGTTGTCCAGGCCTTGGGGCAGCCAGGGCATGTCTTTGGTGGTGGTGGCTTTGACCGGACCGCAGGCGATGTAGCTGGGCGCACACCCGGCGGCGCGGGCCAACTCCCACAGGCTGTGTGAGCTCAAGCCCAGCATGACGCGGCCACTGGCTGCGCGCAAGACCTCGCGCTGAGCCTCCGTCATGGCCTGCAGGTCTTCTTGGCCCAGGTGCAAGCCCAGGCGGTACGCAGTGTGCGGCTGCGTGGGCTCAGGGTGCGCCAGCGCGGCAGGCCAGTGGTCGTTGATGAACAGTTGCGCGCCAGCTTGTGCCGCCATGTCGATGCTGGCGCTCAGGTGTGCGTTCAGGCCGTCGGCGGCCTTGTGCCGCAGCTGCAGGCAGCGCAAGCCTGCTTGCAAGGCCGCATCGACCATGGGGGCCGTGGCCACGATGCCGTAGAGCCCATCGGCCGGTGGCGTGAAGCGGCGAAATTCAGCCTGATGAACGGGGCTGAGCGCCCAGGGCAAGGCGCGCCCCAGGCCCAGCCAGGGCAAAGGGGCGCCGCCGTACGCAGGCCCTGCCGCAAAGCCAGCTTGCGCCACCACCGGGCCGCGTCCTGCACCGGCCGAGCGGCTGTGCATCAAGGCGTGGTGCGTCAGCATCTTGCCCAGCACGCAGGCATCGGCGGCCACATGGCCTAAGGCCAGCGCTGCGGCAATGCCGCTGGCCAGGGTGCAGCCTGTGCCGTGGTGATGGGTCGTGGGCACGCGAGGTGCCGTCAACCAGCCTTGGGCGTGGGGCGTGGTCAGCCAGTCCACGCTGTGGCTGCGCTCGGCAGCGTGCTCGGTGCTGTCGCCGCCGGTCACCAGCACCGACTGTGCGCCCATGGCTTGCAGGCTTTGGGCGAGGTCGGGGATGGCGGCCAAGCTCAGGTCGGCAGATGACCTTGCATCGGCATCAAGCAGTTGCGCCGCCTCTTGGCGGTTGGGGGTGAGCACGGTGGCACGTGGCAGCAGCAAGGCGCGATAGGCCCGCACCATGGCTTCGTCACTGAAGGGCACGCCGCCTGCGCTGGCCTTGAGCACCGGGTCGACCACCAGGGCCACATGCTGGTGAGGGTCTTGCCCCGCCGGTGTTTGGGCGCGCAAGGTGTCCACCCAGCGGGCCACACACTCGATGGCCTGCACGCTGCCCAGCAGGCCGGTTTTGATGGCGCGTGGCGGCATGTCGTGCGCCAGCGCTTGCAGCTGCGCATCGAGTTGCGAAGCAGGCAGTGCGAACATCGCCTCAACGCCTTGCGATTGCTGGGCTGTGACGCAGGCCACGACCGGGCACAGGTGCACGCCCAAGGCATCACAGGCACGCTGGTCGGCGCTCAGGCCAGCGCCTCCGCTGCTGTCGTGTCCGGCAATGCCCCAGACAATGGGCGGGCGAGGGGTGTTCAATGGCATGTGCGTTGGCCCATGGGGTTCAGATCAAAACAAACGGTTGGCCACCCACGGGGGTGGTCGCCACGGCCACATCGGAAGTGGCCATGAGGCCGGCCTCAAAACCCGCGCGGCCACCTTCGATGGCGTGCCTGAACGCGCTTGCCATGCGCACAGGGTCGCCCGATTGCGACACGGCCGAGTTCAAGAGCACGGCGTCCATGCCCAGCTCCATGGCCGCAGTGGCGTGCGATGGCGCGCCCAGCCCGGCGTCCACGATCAAGGTGATGTGGGGCAGGCGGGCGCGCAGGGTGCGCAATGCCCAGGGGTTGAGCAGGCCCATGCCTGAGCCGATGGGTGCCCCCCAGGGCATCAAGACCTGGCAGCCCGCATCCACCAGTCGCAGACACGTGACCAGGTCATCGGTGCAATAGGGCAGCACCTCAAAGCCGTCTTTGACGAGTTGGCGTGCGGCCTCGATCAATTCGATGGGATCGGGCTGGAGGGTCTGCTCGTCGCCCACCACTTCGAGCTTGATCCAGTGCGTGTCGAGCAGCTCGCGCGCCATGTGGGCCAAGGCAATGGCTTCGCGTGCGCTGCGGCAGCCTGCGGTGTTGGGCAGCAGGTGGGCGCCTTGTTCGCGTGCGGCGCGCTGGATGATCTGCACAAAGCCGTTGTCGCCACCGCCGGGCACGGCCAAGGTGCGCTTGAGGCCCAGCGTCAAGACCTGCGACCCGGAGGCTTCAATGGCCGCTTGCAACACGTGAGGCGATGGGTATTGCGCGGTGCCCAGCAAGAAGCGGCTGTGCAAAGCGGTCCCGCCAATGTGCCAGGTGCTGGGTGTGTGGGTTTGGGTGTCGGTCATGTCAGCCTCCGGTGATGGCCGTGAAGCACAGCAGGGCATCGCCATCGCGCAGCACATGCTGGCTGCGGGCGTGGCGTGCCACGAAGTCGCCATTGACGGCCGTGGCCATGCTGGCCACCTGTTGTGCGCTCAGGCTCAGGCTTTGCAGGGCATCCGCCACGGTGCTGCCGGCGGGCAGCTGCACCGGGCCCTGATCGGTGCGGATGGTGATGGTGGGCGGTGCGGCGGTGTCATGCATGCGGCAACACCTCATGCGAAGCGATGACGTGACCCAAGCCGCAGCGCGCCAGGGCTTGCTCAACCAGTGCAGGCGCCAGCAGCCAGCCGTGCCGGTACAGGCCATTGATGCGCACCAGGCCGTCTTCCACATGGACGAGTGGGCGGTGGTCGCTCAAGGCCGGGCGCAGGTTCACGTCCATCTTCAAGATGCGGGCTTCGGCCAGCGTGGGCAGCACGCTGTGGGCGGCGGCCATCAGTTCGACCGCGCTGCGCAAGGACATCGGTGAGCGGTCTTCAGACTCGACCTCGCTGGCGCCCACCAGCACCACGTCGTTGGGGCGGGGCACGATGTAGACCCGGTGACGCGGGTGCAGCAAGCGCACGGGCCGTTGCAGGTGCAATCCGGGGGCGTGTAGCCAGACCAGCTCGCCGCGCACGCCGCGCACATCGCAGCTGGCTTTGGCACCCACACCGCGCACGTCAAACACCAGGTCAAACGCATGTGCTGTGGTTTCGTCATCTGCTTGCCCGGTGCCATGGCAGTGCAGCATGCCGGGCTCGACGGCCACCACCCTTTGCGACCAATGCCAATGCACGCCCAAAGTCTGTGCGTGCAGGGCGTCGAGGGTGCGCACCGCATCGATGTGGGCCTCACCGGGCAGCAACCAGGCGTGCATGGGACCGCTGCTGCTGTGCAAGGCCGGTTCGTGTTGCGCCAACTCCGACACGCTCAAGGCGCGCGGTCTTTGCCTGGTTGGCGCGAGGGCATCGTCCACCCGGTCCAGCACCCTGCGGGCCGCACCCAGGTCGCTGCCATGGGCCACCAGCAGGCTGCCGCGCTGGTGCATCAGCGCCAGCGCCAGGGCGGGGCCCAAGGCCGCGCACACGCCCTGCCACAAGGCGATCGAACGCCAGCCCAGCGCGGCCAGGTCGGCCTCGGCCGCTTCTCGCTCGGCCAAGGGGCTGAGCATGCCGGCGGCCGTGAAGCCCGCAGCACCTTGCCCATCGTGGCGCGCGATGGCATCAAGCGCGGGGTCGAACACGCTGACCTCATGGCCTTGCGCCGACAAAGTCCAGGCCAGCAGGCGGCCCAGCAGGCCCGCACCGGCAATGCCGATGCGGCGTGGGCCCATACCCATCAGGTTGGCATCACACATGGCGATCCCTTTCAAGCGGCTTGTGGGCCTTCAGACTTGATCGGGATGTAGAGCTGCCCACCCACGTCCTTGAATTGCGCCGACATGTCGGCCATGCCCTGTTCAAGCGCTTGCTGCTCGCTCACGCCTTGAGTTTTGGCGAACTCGCGCACCTCTTGCGTGATCTTCATGGAGCAGAACTTCGGGCCGCACATCGAGCAAAAGTGCGCCACCTTCGAGGCGTCCTTGGGCAGTGTCTCGTCATGGAAGTCTCGCGCGGTTTCAGGGTCCAGGCCCAGGTTGAACTGGTCTTGCCACCTGAAGTCGAAACGCGCTTGCGACAGCGCATCGTCACGCGCACGCGAGCCCGGGTGGCCCTTGGCCACGTCGGCTGCATGGGCCGCGATCTTGTAAGCAATGAGGCCTTGCTTGACGTCATCGCGGTTGGGCAAGCCCAAGTGCTCTTTGGGCGTGACGTAGCACAGCATGGCCGTGCCCATCCAGCCGATCATGGCCGCACCAATGGCGCTGGCGATGTGGTCGTAGCCGGGCGCGATGTCGATGGTCAGAGGGCCCAGGGTGTAGAAGGGCGCTTCATGACAGTGCTTGAGCTGCTCGGTCATGTTGGCCTGGATCAGGTGCATGGGCACGTGGCCGGGGCCTTCGATCATGGTCTGCACATCGTGCTGCCAGGCGATCTGGGTCAGCTCGCCCAGCGTCTTCAACTCGGCGAACTGCGCTTCGTCATTGGCATCTGACAGCGAGCCCGGACGCAAGCCATCGCCCAACGAGAAGCTCACGTCGTACGCCTTCATGATCTCGCAGATCTCTTCGAAGTGCGTGAACAAGAAGTTCTCTTTGTGATGCGCGATGCACCACTTGGCCAAGATCGATCCCCCACGCGAGACGATGCCCGTGCGGCGGTTGGCCGTCAGGTGGATGAAGGGCAAGCGCACGCCCGCATGGATGGTGAAGTAATCCACGCCTTGTTCGGCTTGCTCGATCAGCGTGTCGCGGTAGATCTGCCAGGTCAGGTCTTCGGCCACGCCGCCCACTTTTTCAAGCGCTTGGTAAATCGGCACGGTGCCAATGGGCACGGGGCTGTTGCGCACGATCCAGTCGCGCGTGGTGTGGATGTGCTTGCCCGTCGACAAGTCCATGACGTTGTCGGCGCCCCAGCGAATCGCCCACACCAGCTTTTCAACTTCCTCTTCGATGGACGAGGTCACGGCCGAGTTGCCGATGTTGGCGTTGATCTTGACCAAGAAGTTGCGCCCAATGGCCATGGGCTCCAGCTCGGTGTGGTTGATGTTGGCCGGGATGATGGCGCGGCCGCGGGCCACCTCGTCTCGCACAAACTCGGGCGTGATGATCTGCGGAATGGCCGCACCCATGGGGTTGCCGCGCAAGCGGGCTTCGCGCTCGGCGTCCATGCCGTACTTGCTGCGCCAGTCGTCTTGCACCTCCAGCCGGCGCTGGTTCTCGCGCAGGGCCACAAACTCCATCTCAGGGGTGACGATGCCTTTGCGCGCGTAGTGCATCTGCGTCACGTTGTGGCCGGCTTTGGCGCGGCGGGGTACACGTTGCAAAGCGGCGGCAGCCTGGCGCAAAGCGGCCATGCGCTCATCGTGGCGTTCATCCGGTTTGAGGCCATCGTCCACCGCCTGGATCGATCGGCCCTCGTACGTTTCGGTGTCGCCGCGCGCCACGATGGCGGCTTCGCGCACCGGGGGCAGGCCACGTGTCACGTCAATCTGCACGTTCGGGTCGGTGTAGGGACCAGAGCAGTCGTACAAAGTGACGGCTTCACCATTGGTCAGCACCACCTCGCGCATGGGCACGCGCACACCGGGGTGGCTGCCCTCCACATAGACCTTGCGTGAGGCGGGCAAAGGTTCGCGCGTGAGGCGAGCCAGCTCGCTCAGGGCGTTGAGGGCAACAGCGTGATCGGGGGCGTTCATCGGCATCTCCTGGGCAGCAAGTGGTCAACACATGCTCCGAGGTTGCCGGGCAGCAGCCAAAGGGGACTTTGGGCCGAGGTGGTGGCGCCTTGGCGCGTGACGGTGCGGCACGCATCAAGGGCCGCACCTGCCAAAGCCCACCATGGGCCGATGCAGGACAGCTCTTCTTTCGCCGGTATGAGCCGGATCAAGTTCAGCGGGTTTGGATTTCCATCTCAGCGCCAGCACGCATTGCGTGAGGCACACCCCGGAGCAGGCCAGAGTGTAAGCCCATGTGGGGCCAGGGCGCCAAAGGCAGACAGGAGGGAGGGGTGATCAGCGACGCGCGCCGGTCACTGGCGCTGCCGATGCCTGGGTCAGGCCGGTCGTGTCGTTGGCCTTGGAGGCCGATGCCGTGGTGACGGGCATCAAAGAAAATGCGGTGGTCGAGACCCAAGCAATGGCGCGCGACTGGAAGGCGGCCATGGCGACATCTGACTCGGTGTGCGAAGGGCCAACCAAGCTCAAGACAAGGGCCAAGGGGGCAATGGCAAACAGCGGTCGCATGACAGTGGGGTTGACAGAAGACCTGTGCAGTTTTTATGTGATGAACTCAGTGTAAGAAGGTGTACACGCGCTCACCATCCCCGGCACAGGGGGGCATGCC
>JAVLFO010000565.1:0-8837 GCA_046052805.1 Aquabacterium sp.
CGTCGGCAGCGTCAGATGTGTATAAGAGACAGGGTGTTGGCTAATCGGACGGTACTGCAATCCTCGAATCCCTTGATCGTGGCGACGTCCTACTTTGACCAACCCGTCACACTCCAAGCAGGGCATCGGTATGCTGTCGAGGTCGCAGGTCGCATTGTGGGTACAACTGGCGGCAGCTACAGTGGGTTGCTGGTTATGACCTCCACGCCGGCTGTTCCCGAGCCTACAACCCTATGGATGGGTCTTGTGAGCCTCGCTGTGATCGCATTTGGAAAGCGTTCATGGAGTAGGTGACTTGCTGTGGGTTGGGCTTGGCTGTTTCTCAGCAAACAGTGTCACGACTCCAGGTGCCCAATCGGTATGCGCAGGCAGAGGTCCGGTCACTCCTGCCGCGCTTGTCAGTGAAGAACACCAGGGTATCTGGGGCCACGTCAGCGCGCCGCAGAATCAAGGTGAGCGCATCAACGCCATCGTCCTCTGTCGCGGTCGCAAGGACGGGCGTTCTCCAGGCGCGAGCACTGCCGAACTTACATTGCACTCACTTACAGCAAACCTACTGCTGCGTCCACCACCATGCCACTGCGCAACTCCCTTCGCGCTGTCGAGGATCTGGGTGACCTAAGTCACTTGGACGAGCTCGTGCTGGACAAGCGTTTGGGGCAGCGATCTTCTGCCAAGAAGAACCGCCGTAACCGCCTCGTTGAAAAGCAGTTCATCCGCACCAGCTTGACGCACCACCTGCAGCTTCGCCAGCAAGCTAACGGCACGGCCGACGAACTGCACGACCTGGATGGTCAACAGGTCTGAGAGTGCCCGCCAAGGCTGATCGGTCCGAAGTTGTTGGAGGTGCCCTCACAAGGCATTTCGGTGCTTCATCTCTAGAGCATGCCGGTTTTCGGTGTTGATTACCCTTCATCAGCAATCAGCCTCAAGGCGCAATTGCGCCTTTTGCGTCACAGCAATTTTCGCTTTGTCATTCGTGCCCCTCCGGTTAGTAAAAACCGAGCTTCTAAGGCGTACGAAGGTCGCCCAATCATGAGCTCAGACACGATCTCCAGCGATCCGGGATTTTTTGGGAATCGCTCCTGACTCACACGCCACAAGACAAGGCAGCCATCGTTAAATCTGACTGTGCCGTAACGGATTGTTAAAAGAGTCCAACATGACCCACTGGCTTCGCAACTTCAGCTTCCGCCACCGCTTGCTTGCACTGGCCGGCTTCAACATCATCGCCGTGGTGCTGTGCGTAGCAGCGGGCTTTTACAGTGCGCGCCAACTCACCCGCATCAGCGAGGGTGTCGGCTTGAGCAAAGACGCTGTCGCAGACATCCTGCCGCCGCCGATGTACCTGATCGAGATGCGTTTGGTGCTATCGCAGCTGGTCGAAGGCAGTGTCTCGCAGGTTCAGGGCAAGGCCGAGATCGCGAGGCTGTCCAAGGAGTACGCCGAGCGCGTCGCATATTGGCAGCAGCAGCCCAATGTGCCCGACGCCGTGCGCAAAAGCCTGTTGGGCGAGCAGCACCACCGCGCGCAGGCCTTCATCGCCGAGGCAAAGGTCGTCGCCGACATGGCCGGTCGCATGGGATCGGAAGATCTGCGCCTGAAGATCCCCGAGGTCAACGCGCTGTATCTGGCTCAGCGTCAATCAGTCGATGCAACCGTTAAGACGGCCACCTCTGTCGCTGATGGCAGCCTCCATGAGTTCGCCGCCGTCGTCCGTCACAGCCAGGTCGTGCTGGCTGGCGTTTTGGTGGGTAGCGTTTTGTTGTCGGTGCTGCTTTTCGGCCTGACCATCCGCTCAATTTTGCAGCCTTTGCAGGCCTCGGTGAAGGCAGTGGACCGAATGGCCACAGGAGACCTCAATTTGGTCATCGCCCACCATGGACGAGATGAAATGACCACCCTATCGCGAGCCCTGGCCAGTCTGCAGCAGTCGCTGACAGCCACAGTGCAGGTGGTTCAGCGCAACGCGGAGGGTGTGGCGCAGACGAGCCAGCTCATTGCCAGCAGCAACGCAGATCTGAGCGACCGCACCCAGCGCCAAGCAGCTGCGCTTGAGCAGACCGCGGCCACCATGTCCCAGCTCAGCGCAGGGATGGGCACCAACGCTGAGCACGCCCGAGAGGCTGCCGAATTGGCCTCAGGCGCGTCCCAAGCCGCAAGCCGAAGCGGTACCGTGATGAGCGAGGTCGTCAACAGCATCAGCGACATCCAAGCCAGTAGCCGCCAGATCGGCGACATCATCGGTGTCATCGACAGCATCGCCTTTCAGACCAACATCCTGGCGCTCAACGCTGCAGTGGAAGCGGCACGCGCCGGTGAGCAGGGCCGAGGTTTTGCAGTGGTTGCCGCCGAGGTGCGCACCCTGGCGCACCGCAGCGGTGAGGCCGCTCGCGAGATCAAGCGGCTGATCACTGGCAGCGGCGAGCAGGTCGAGCGCGGTACCCAGCTGGTCGCTGCAGCGGGTCAGGCCATGGAAGAGACCGTTAGTGCCATTCAGCGCGTGGAGCAAATCATCCGAGACATCCATACGGCCAGCCGTGAGCAGAGCGACGGTGTGGTGCAGGTGGAGCAGGCCGTTTGTCAAATGGACGAGGGTACCCAACAAAATGCCGCACTGGTGCACGAGGGCGCCAGTACCGCCGCAGAGCTCAGCGGTCAGGCTCAGCTCCTGTTGGCATCCATAGACACGTTCAAGCTCCAGCGCACTGAATCCCTTCGAGGGACATGGCCAGTCGGCGCTTGAGCCCAACCAGTCCCGATCTGACCAAATCGTTCTGGCCCATACAAAGCCAAGGGCCAGGTCAGTATGGTTGTTACCGCCTGCGGTTGTTGCTGGCCTTTGGGCAGACACTGGACACGTGTCATCCGGCGTTCAGGATCCGTCTCTCACCCCGCCTGTGCTGGGTCCTAAACTCAGGGCAGACCCGCCCATCGACAATGACAGCAAGGGACACCGGGCTGTATCCAGACGATCCCCACAGACTTATCCACAGAATTTGTGGATAAGTCTTGCCGTCAACCAGGCCGCACAACAGTGTCCCTGCCCGCAGGTGGGGAACCTCTTCAAACGGTGTCACATTGATGACAATGAGCTGGCGCCGAGTATTCGTGGCGTCTCTAGAAAGGAATCAGCATGAGCCACGCACAGTCTGCCAACGATCAGCTCCAAGCCACTGTCATTGAAGTCTTGCCGGCCATGGGACTCGCTTGGCTGCGCGATGGTGACATGCGCGAATGGGCTGTGACCAAGAGCACGCCAGGCTTGGATCTGGGCCAACTGGAGCTTGGTAAGACGGTGTGCCTGCATGTGCACATCGTGGCGGGTAAGCGCTTGCCCTGCCGATGCGTTATCTGAACGCCCTCATAGGCATGCTTCAGTAGCACTGCTTTTCCTGGCAGTGGCCACCTTGGGGCTATGGGTGTTCTTCGAGCGAGCGCCTTCAATTTGCTCTTTCAAGGTCTAGCCGCGAACGCACGTGTCCTTCGCCTGTTTGGATATCATCCAGCCCGCCCATGCCGGGCTCACGCCGGCCATGAAATCGTTCTGCTCGCGTCGATGCGGATGGCAATAAATCGACGGGTGCCAACACTTTGACGGTTTGAGACGTACAACCCATGGAAGCCATCCATAACTTCAACCTGCACTCTCTCCTTGACACATTCATCAGCCTGACCACGGCCTTTGTGCTGGGCGGGCTGATTGGCTTTGAGAGGCAGGTTCGTCAACGCACTGCCGGCCTTCGTACCAACACGCTCGTGGCCGTTGGTGCCGCGGTCTTCGTGGACATGGCCAACCGTTTGGGAGGACATGAAGGCGCTGTGCATGTGGTGGCTTATGTTGTCTCAGGCATTGGTTTCCTGGGTGCAGGCGCGATCATGAAGGAGGGGGCCAACATCACAGGTTTGAACACGGCGGCCACGCTCTGGGGTTCTGCTGCAGTAGGGGCCTGTGCCGGGGCTGACCTGGAGGGTGAGGCTTTGGTCGCGGCGCTGTTTGTGCTTGCCAGCAACACTTTGTTGCGGCCGGTCGTGAACCGCATCAACCGTCGTCCGGTGAACGAGGAAGCCAGCGAAGCAACTTACCGGATCTTCGTTATCTCTCAACGAGAGGTGCAATCCGCGGTCCTTGAGTACATGACCGAACTGCTGGAGGCGGCCAGCTATCCTGTTCGTGATGTCGACCAGCACGCGTTCGGGCCCGCCGAAGTTGAAATCCAAATCACGCTCTACGCCACCGCAGTCGATGCGGAAGAACTCGACCGCGTCATTGCACAGCTGGAGGTTCACGAGGGCGTTCGACAGGCCTTTTGGAATGCCAGCTCGGACGATTGACCTTTTGGCTTCGATCTTTTGTCCTGCGCGGCACAAAATATTTGAGTCACATGGCTTTCTGAGCAAAAGTGGCAGAGGTGCTTGTCACCGCAAATTCATCCACGCTGTCTAAGCTGGTGTCATTTGCGATGAAGTAGAGACATCCCTGCCGTGTGGCGACTTCCAACCCTGTACTGTTTTCTGGCGCTGCTGAGCGCCTGCTCGCCCAGTCACCTGGTTTTGAACCGCATGGCTGACGAATTGGCCGCGCAAGGGCAGGTCCAGGAAGATGATCTTTTGCTGGCCCGTGAAGCCAGCGCGTTCTACCTCAAGCTGTCCGAGTCTGTACTGCGCCAGAGCCCTGGGCACGTGGCTCTCGGCGAAGCAGTGGCAGGCGGTTTCACTCAATATGCGTTTGCCTTTGTTGCGTTCGAAGCAGAACGTCTGGAAACGCAAGATGCCAAGGCCGCCTTGCTCCTGCGTCAGCGTGCCGCACGCTTGTATTGGCGTGCTCATCAGCACGCGATGACGACACTCGAACGGAGCCGCCCCGGCTTTGCCAAGGACCTCGCAGCCGGGACGCTGCGCCTTGAGGGCGACCAGGTTGGCTTGGCTTATTGGGCTGCAGCGTCCTGGGGTGCGTTCATCTCGCTGTCTAAGGATCAAGCTGATGTTGTCGCTGATCTGCCACTGGCTGTTCGCCTGGCTCGGTTGGCCTGGGAGCGGCAACCCGGCTATGGGAATGGTGCGCTGGCCAGCCTGATGGGTACTTTCGAAGCCTCTCGGCCCGGAGGCAGTCGCCGTGAGGCTGAGCAGTTTTTCGACCAGGCAGAGGCCTTTGGAGCCGGTCGCAACGCGGGTGTGTTTGTCTCAAGGGCCGAGGCCCTTACTGAGGGCGATCGCAAAGCCTTCGAACGCCTGCTGCATCAGGCCCTGGAGGCCAGCTCGGCACGCCCAGACCTGGGCAATCAATTGATGCGCGAACGCGCCCAATGGCTGCTTGACAGCGCCGACGACCGATTCTGAGTCTTCCTTCTCCAGACCCACATGATTCAATCGCTTGCCTCCATCTGCCTCGTGCACCGTCGTCTCGGTTTGACTTTGCTGCTGAGCCTGGCACTGACGAGCCTGGCCACTGCCCAGACCGTGCAACTGCGCATCGGCTCTGTGGTTCCCAAAAACTCGCTTTTCCATCAGCAGTTGATGGAGATGGGGGAGGCTTGGCGCACGGCGCAGGGCAGTAACGCCAAGTTCGTTGTGTTCACCGACGGTAGTCAGGGCGGCGAGGCTGAGCTGGCGCGGCGCATGCGCATCGGCCAGTTGCAGGGCGCGCTGATGTCGGTGGTGGGATTGCGGGAAATCGAGCCCAGCATCGCGGCCTTGCAGAACCTGCCGCTGCTGTTTCGAAATTGGGAAGAGGTGGACTACGTCCGCGAGAAGATGCGCCCCGCGATGGAAAAACGATTTCTGGCCCGCGGTTTTGTCGTGTTGGGCTGGGGCGATGCCGGCTGGGTGCGCTTCTTTTCGAAAGAGGCCGCGATGCGGCCCGGTGACTTCAAGCACATGAAGTTTTTTGCCTGGGGCTCAGAGCCCGAACAGCAGGCCATCATGAAGGGCCTGGGCTACACCCCGGTGCCACTGGAAACAGCCGACGTGCTGCCTTCACTGCAGACCGGCATGATCAACGTCATACCCGCCACGCCCTATTTTGCGCTGGCCAGCCAGGTCTACGGCACGGCCTCGAACATGCTGGACATCAACTGGGCGCCCATCGTCGGCGCCATCGTTGTCACCCAGAAAGCATGGGACGCCATGTCCCCTGCGGGGCAGCAGGCACTGCGTGCAGCCGGAGAGAAAGCTGGATTGCAGATGCGCACCAAGGCGCGCCAGGAAGTTGACGAGGCAGTGGCCGCCATGAAGAAGCGCGGCTTGACGGTGAACACGCCCAACTCGGAGCAACAACGTGAGTGGACGGACTTGGCCGAGAAGCTCTACCCGCGCATTCGGGGCACGATGGTGCCCGCAGATACTTTCGACGAGGTCTTCTTCCATTTGAAGGCCTACCGCGCGACGCGAGGCAAGTGAGGGTGGCGAATCAAGCTGGCAAGGTCAAAGCCCAAGCCTCAAACCTCCTAGCCCAGCTGGACAACGTGCCAGCGGTGCTGGCCCTCGTTTTGATGATGGTGCTGCCTCTGATCGAGATGGCACTGCGCCCAATGATTGGTCGTGGCGTGGACAACGCACCGGTACTGGTGCAGCACCTGGGCCTGGTGCTGGCCATGTTTGGTGCCATCGCTGCAGAACGAAGTGGGCACCTCAGCAGCCTTGGCACCAACTTGGACAGCGTGGGCAGCGAGAGAACTCAAGCTGCAGTTCTCGCCTTCGCCAAGGGTGGGTCGGCCATGTTGTGTGGGATGCTGGCATTGGCCGGTTGGCGCTTGGTTGACGCCGAACGCCAGGGTGGCCAACTGCTGGCTTATGGCTTGTCCACCTGGTGGGTTCAACTGAGCCTGCCATTGGGCTTTGCGTTGCTGGGCCTTCGGCTGGGGATGTCAACGGCAAAGCAGCCAGCGCTGCGTCTCGGTGCGGCCATGATGCTGCCACTTGCAGGCTGGCTGGCCGCTGGGGCCTGGGAGGGCAACACACCGCCTTTGGCGCCTGCCTTGCTGGCTGTGTTGGCCTTGCTGCTGGCTGGCGCGCCTGTGTTCGCTGCATTGGGCGGGCTGGCCCTGGCGCTGTTCTGGAACGATGGCTTACCATTGGCCTCTATTGCCCTGTCGCACTACCAGATCACGGTCAACCCCTCGCTCCCGGCGCTGCCGCTCTTCACCCTTGCGGGCCTGGTTTTTGCCCGCACTGGTGCAGCAGGTCGACTTGGCGGGCTGTTCGTGCAACTTTTTGGCGGCGGTCAGCGCGGTACTGTGTTGGCCGCCGCTTTGCTTTGTTCTGCCTTCACCGCCTTCACAGGTGGCAGCGGTGTCACCATCCTGGCACTGGGCGGTCTGCTCTTGCCGTTATTGCGACAGGCGGGCTACCCGGAGCAGCGCGGCATCGGCATGGTGACCAGTGCGAGCGCGCTTGGCGTGTTGCTGGCGCCATCTGTTCCGCTGATCATGTATGCCGTGATTGCGCGCGTGCCCATCGAGGCCATGTTTCTGGCAGGGCTGCTGCCTGCAGTGGTGATGGTTGTGTCTCTGCTGTCAGTTGGTGGCTTCCTGCGGACTGACGGCCATAAGAGCCTGGGCGAGGTGCGCACAGCCCCCGCCGCCCCTACTGCCAAGCCCAATATGCGGCGTGCCCTGCTTGCTGCATGGGGGGCCAAGTGGGAGATTGCGGCGCCGCTGGTAGCCGTCGGCGCCTTGATCAGCGGCCTTGCCACGCCCACAGAGAGCGCGGCATTGACCGCGGCCTATGCCGTGGCCACCCAGGGCTTGGTGCACCGCGAGTTGAGCTGGCGCCTGCTTGGTAGCTGCCTAGCGGAATGCGCTCAGGTGATTGGCGGCGTGATGCTCATCCTGGGTATGGCCCTGGCGCTGACCAACTTCATGGTGGATGCCGGCATCCCAGATCAAGCAGTCACCTGGGTGCAGGCGGCCATCCCTGATAAGCACCTGTTCTTGCTCATGCTTTGTGCTTTTCTGTTCGTTGCTGCCGCGCTGATGGAGATCTTTGCAGCCATCGCCGTTCTGGTGCCCCTGCTCTTACCACTGGCACTCAGTTACGGGATCGACCCGCTGCATTTCGGCATCATCTTCCTCGCTGCGATGGAAGCCGGTTTCCTTTGCCCACCAGCCGGCATGAACATCTACTTCGCCTCGGCCATGTTCGGCAAGCCTATCCGCTATGTGGCTCGCTCGGTACTCCCAGCCATGTTGTCCATTTTTGTCGGGACACTTGTGATCGCGTTATGGCCCGCGCTGTCAACTTGGCTGCCAGGCGTTTTGCGTCACTAGCCACAGCTGTTAACGGTAGGCTCACAGCCTACGCGCGGGTAGAGGTCCGGGCCATCTACCCGCGCTAGTGGACCTTGGGGGATACGGTCAAGGAGTGAGCCACTCCCAAGCGTCTGGCCGCACACGGGCCCGCCGGTGCCCTGAGCGGCCCAACTCCAGCCAGTCCATTTCGGTGACCTGTGCCGTCAATACGGTGAAATGGCTGGTTTCGACCAAGCGCTCCGATGGGCTTACCCCGTCGGCTCGCGGCGTCCCCGGAGCCATAAGCGACAGGTAGTCCGCAGCAGAGGCCGATTGCTTAACGCGTTGCCACAGTGCGTCCACTTCAGGGCCGCTCGTTTGGGCAGACACGTTGACGCGAGCGCGCAACTGCCACCGCAGCCGGGCGCTCCAGAAGACCAGCATGGCGCTCGAGCAATGTGAAATGTTGGCCACCTTGCGGCTACGCTGGTCAGTGAAGAACACAAGGGTACCGAGGGCCACGTCAGCGCGCCGCAGAATCAAGGTGCGCGCATCAACACCGTCGTCTTCAGTCGAGGTCGCCAGGACGGGCGTCCGCCAGGCGTGGTG
>JAVLFO010000566.1:0-3754 GCA_046052805.1 Aquabacterium sp.
CAGCGTCAGATGTGTATAAGAGACAGCACGATGGCGGCCAGCAGTCCGACAAACACGGCCATGCTGGCCTGCGTCTGCAAGGTGCCCACCGACACGTCAAAGCCGTTGACCAAGCTGCCAACCGATGAGACGAACAGCGCGGATGCAGGGTAGGTCAGGGCGATGCCCGCCGTCACAGCCGTGGCGGCAATCAACCAACTTTCGGTCAGCAGCAGGGTTCCCAAATGCAGGGATGAAAAGCCCATGGCCTTGAGCGTGGCGTATTCGCGTGTGCGCTCCGCGGCCGACATGGTGATGACGTTGGTGAGCACCAGCAGGCTGATGGCGATCAAGCCATAGCTCACCATGCGCAACCAGGTCAGCACGTTGCGGCTCATGGCCACAATGGCCAGGTGATACATCCGCTCGGTCTGCGTCTTGGTGCCCACCGCCGAGTTGAGAAATAGCGCGTCGATCTTGCTTGAGACGGCCGATGCCTGTTGTGGGTCTGCGATGCCGATCACATAGGCGTCAACCAGGTCAATGGTGTTGCCACGTAAACGGGTCCGCACGGCTTCTGAGACCAGTGCCCATTGGACGAACATGAAGGCGTCATCGGTTTTGCTGTCGCGCGGGGTGTAGATGCCGCGCACCGTGAACGTCCAGTTGCCAGGAAACTTGTCGCCCCGCACGGTCATGGTGTCACCGATCTGCAAGTGGAGCGCCGATGCCAGTTTGGTGCCGATGATGGCGCCCCGCCTGTCGCGTTGGAAGTCTTGTCGTTCCTGTTGGCTCAGCACGTACTCGGGGAACAGATCGAAGTAACTGTTCGCGTCGACCGCCAGCTTGGTGAAGGGTTGCCGATCGGTGCCGTAGGTGCCGCCGAACCAGCTGAACCAGGTCAACGATGTCGCGCCTTGCACGCCAAGCATTTGTGCCCCATGTGTGATGGGCATGGGGTGGGTGAAGGACATCGATGACACCGCGATCAGTCGTGTGTTGGAGCTGGCGTCCACCCCGGCATACCAAGTCTCGATCACGGTGTTGATCAATCCGCAGGTCATGGTGGCCATGGCGAGCCCCAGCACCGTTAGCGACGTTCGCAGACGGTGCCTGAAGGCATTGCGGATCGCCAGTTGAATCAGGCTCATGAAGAACGTCCATTGCCGCGCATGGCTTGGGCTGCCAGGCCCTGCACAAGCGCAAGGGCCACAGCGTCAATGTGCGGTTGCTGCAGCATGCTCATGTGATTGCCGGTTGCCGTGTGCAGCTGTGCATTGAGCGCGTACTGGCGCCAAGGCTTGGCGCGGTCTGGGTGGCGATCTGCAGATCGCTCTGTGGCACTGAAAACCAGGGTGGGCACATCGACGGGGCCGCCTGGCAGGTAGCGGGTGTTGAGGTTGGCCTGGAAAACGCGCACGAGGCTGGCCACGCTCTGCGGCTGGCTGTTGCTGCGCAGCAGACCTGCGTCGACCATGGCGCCTTGCAGCGCGGCGGTTTGCTCTTGCGCGCTCAAGGTCTTCATGGCTGAGCGATCAAACTTCAGTGGCTGGCCGGCTTGCTGCGAAAGCAGCTGGGCCAGCTCGCTCATGGCGCCGAGCCGGTCAAACTGGCGGCCCCGCGTGCCTTCACCAGACGGCGGCGCGCTGTCCAACAGCACGAGCGCCTTGACCGCCACACCGGCTTGCTGCAACTGGCGCGCCATCTCGAACGCGATCCAACCGCCGAAGGAGTGTCCCACCAGTGTCAACGGTTGACGCGGGTCAAGCGATGGCAAGGCCTGGATATAGGTTCGAGCGGCTTCTTCGATGGTCTCAAAAGGAGCAGCTTGCCCATCCAGACCTCGCGTTTGCATGCCGTACACCGGCACGTGCTCGCTCAGCGCCTGCGTCAGCGGTACGAAGCAAGTAACGTGAGCACCAGCCCCAGGGATGCAAACCACAGCGGGCTCCGAAGCCCGGCCTGACTGGATGATCACCAAGGGCGAGGCCGCTGCCGCGTCGATGGATGCCTGCGGGCTTGAGGCAAGCGCCGACGTGGCTCGTGTGCTCGATCTCATCGCCTGGTTGATGTGCTCCGCCAATGCGTCAACGGCGGGCGCTTGCAGGATCGACCAGTGGTCGGCGTTCACCGTGTGAACAAGGACTTGACCAGGGAGTGCTTCACGCCACAAATGGCCTTGTTCGTGACCACCCTGCGAGGCCGCGATGTAATGCAGCGTGACGGGTAACGGCAAGACCTTGTATTGCGCCATGCCTTGGGCCATGCCACTGGCCTGCGACAGCAGCGGCGTGATCGCGTCGATGCCAAGGTGCGCAGGCAGCAGGCCGGCTTGATGCGCCTCCTCAACGATGTTTGCGATGTCGGGTGTGAGGCTGGCGTCGGCCCAGCGTTGAAGCTGTGCACGCAAGGAGGTGTCGGCCTGCGTGGATGTGCTGGCGAGGTATGCCAGCAGAACATCCCGCTCGGTCGTGCCGCCATGGGCGCCGAGTCCATCGTTCATCGCTTGGGCGGGGTAAGGCGCGTCGATGAGGCCAAGGTAGGCCACCACTTCGCCGCGGTCAATGAGGCAGGTCGCGGTGGCATGGGCCAAAACGCCGCCAGCAGACCAGCCCGCCAGGTGATACGGTCCGTGCGCTTGCACTTGCTGGATCGCGTTGGCGTGTTCAAGGGCCAGTTGCGACCAGGGGGACGCGCTGTGTTCGCTGGCCGAGCCATGATGCGGCAACACCAGTGCATGAACGGGTCGGTCGTCCTCGATCAAACGGCTCAGCGCGACGTAGGGCAGGGCGGAGCCGCCGAGGTCGTGCAGCAAGAACAAAGGCGCCTTGGTGCCCTGTGAGCGCAGTTTGATGGTCGGTGAGGCGTGCGTCGCCGTGGCCAAATGGCTTGCGCTTGCGCTTGCAGCGGCCAGCAAGGCCGGCGTGGGGTGTTGGAACAGCGCCGCCAAGGGCAGCGCCAAGCCCAGCGTGTTCACGCGGGTCATCAGCTTGGCAGCGGACAGCGAATGACCGCCCAAGGCAAAGAAGTCCGCATGCCGGCCACATGGCTCGTCAAGGTCCAGCACCTCTTGCCACAGCAGGCACAAGGCTCGCTCCAGGTCGCCGCGCGGCGCATCGTCATCCGTGAGCTCTGACGGCGTGTGCTCAGCGTCAGCGATGGCCAGTAAGGCCGCTCGGTCCACCTTGCCATTGGGTGTGAGCGGCAGCCGAGCCACCGGCACGATGAGGCTGGGTTGCATGTGCGATGGCAGTGCTGCACGCAGGGCCTCGCGCAACACATCGGGCAATGTCGCTTCGCTGGTGCCACGCGCGGCAATGTGCGGCACCACAAAGGCGATCAGGGTGTCTTTGGCCAACACAACGGCATCGCGCACGGCGGGGTCGCGCAGCAGGCAGGCTTCGATCTCTCCCAGCTCGATGCGCATGCCGCGCAGCTTCACTTGGTGGTCATTGCGCCCCAGGTAGACGAGCGTGCCGTCGCTGCGCCAGCAAGCGAGGTCGCCCGTGCGGTACATGCGGGACTCGTCGATCGTGCCAGACGCATGGTGTGGATCGGGGATGAAGCGTTCTGCATTGAGCTCGGGTCGGTTGAGGTAGCCACGCGCCACGCCCAATCCACCAATGTGGATTTCGCCGGCCACGCCGATGGGGGTTGGGTGGCCGTATGCATCGAGCACATGAAGCTGCGTTCCGCTGATCGGGCGCCCAATGGGAACGGTGGCTGCCAGCGCATCGGCGTGGCATTCGTGCACGCTGGCACAAATGGTGGACTC
>JAVLFO010000567.1:0-1777 GCA_046052805.1 Aquabacterium sp.
ATGGCCCAGCGTCCTGCCCGCCAACGGCTTTTTGTGGGTGACGTGCAGCCGCCGCGTCTTTGAGGTGCAACTGAGCAATGTGCAAAGGCACTTGCAGCACCTGGCCGGCGGCAGCCTGATGGACCTGCACATCGCCGACCTGCTCAATGCGCAGCTGCCCTCGCAGTACGACTACACCTCGTGGTACGACCTGCTGGTGTTTCGGCGACTGGCCGCCGGGCCAGGCACCGCGCGCCTGTTCCTGGACGACGAACGAGGCACGGCCTCGACGGCGCGCCAGGCCATGGCCGCCATCGACACCAGCCCGGTGGGCTTCGCGGTGTTTGACCGCGTGCTGCTGACGGTGCATCCGGCCGACTGCTCGGTGCGCGACTTTTTCGAGGCTCGCCTGAGCCAGATGAGCCTCGGCGGCGCGGCCCGCCCCGCCGCGTCAAACCACGCAACGAGCCAAGCACCGGCGCCCGCCAGCGCGCTGTGCGAGATCGACGAGCAAGACACCGAGCTGAACCTGCAAACCCTGGTGGACACCGGCGCCGACGTGCCGCCGGGTTGGCGCCACGAGGGGCGCGGCAGCACCTCGCGCCTGCCTCCCAGCCCAGCCGACCTGATGCTGCGCATCGTCAACCACATGGTCGACAGCTACCTGGACCTGCGCCGCCTGTTGACGCGCCAGTTCGGCTATTTGCAGCAAGAGCTGCTGAGCAACCGCAACCAGTTCAAGCATTGGCAAGGCCTGCTGGAGTCGCGCAACACCCTGCACCAGCTGGAAGACACCTGCGAAGACCAGCGCAGCGCCATCCAGGAATGGATCGACGCCCTGGAAGACTGGCCTGTGCCCTCAGAGGCCCAATCGGCCCGCGAGCGCGAGGTGCTGCGGGTGCGCTCGCGCGACGTGCAAGAGCACATCGAGCGCGTGCTGGGCCATGTGCGCCGGCTGGAAAACTCGGCCGAGAGCGCAGTGCAGATGCATTTTTCAGCGCAGGGCAGCCGCACCAACGACATCATGCGGACGCTGACGGTGCTGACCGCCGTGTTCCTGCCACTGAACCTGATCACCGGCGTGTTCGGCATGAACTTCGACACGCTGCCTCTGATCCACAACCAAACGGGCTTTTGGGTGGCCCTGGGCCTGATGGGCCTGGTCGGCGTGGGCCTGGTGTGGTGGTTCAGGCGCCAGCGTTACCTGGGCGACTGAACCAGCTCGCGGGCGCGGCACAGGTCGTCCCAGGCCAAGGCCTTGTCCACCGGGTTGCGCAACAGGTAGGCGGGGTGGTAGGTCACGACCACTGGCACGCCCTCGACCTCGTGGACGCGACCGCGCAGCTTGCCAATGGGCTCGCTGGTTTTGAGCAGCGACTGCACCGCAAAGCGCCCCATGGCCAGGATCACCTTGGGCTGGACCAAAGCGATTTGGCGCAGCAAGAAAGGCTCGCACTGCGCCATTTCTTGGGGCAGCGGGTTGCGGTTGGCCGGCGGGCGGCACTTGAGGGTGTTGGCGATGTAGACCTGGCTGGCGGCCTCGGCCGGCTGGCGCGTGAGCTGCACGGCTTGGAGCATGCGGTCGAGCAGCTGCCCTGAGCGGCCGACGAAGGGCTCGCCTTCCAGGTCCTCTTGCTCGCCAGGGGCTTCGCCCACGATCATCCAGTCGGCCTGCTCGTGACCCACACCAAACACGGTTTGGCTGCGGCTGCTGCACAGCGCGCAGGCCTGGCAGCCCGCGACGGCAGCGCGCAGGGCGGGCCAGTCCATGGTGTCGATGCCTTCTGGGCGGGGGCCC
>JAVLFO010000568.1:0-14772 GCA_046052805.1 Aquabacterium sp.
CGATCACGGCCACCTTGTCCACCTTGCGTGTGGGCGTGCTGTCAGGCACATCGGGGATCTTGCTGGCGGCGCGCTCGCCAAAGAAAGCGTGGCGCAAGGCACGTGCTTGGTCAGAGGTGACCAGGCCTTCAAACACCTCACGCTCGAACGCGATGCCCGCGTCCAGGTCCAGCTTGGTGGCCGCTTCCACGCAGTCCACGCAGCGCTGAGGCGCGATCAGGTTGCGGCGGCTCTTGGCCAATTCGGCACGGGCCTTTGCGAAGGCCTCGGCATCGGCTGGTGCGCTGACGCTGAGGTCTCGCACCGAAGGCAATGGACGAACACCGGCAATGCCCTTGGCAAAGGCCAATGCGCCTGCCAGCAAGTCACCCTCAACCAGCTGGTTGAACAGCTTCTGCCCTGGGGCCTTGAACAGCTTGTCGCTGGGCACCGAGGCGCCTGTCGTGATCATTTGCAAAGCGGCTTCGACGCCCAGCACGCGAGGCAGGCGTTGCGTACCACCTGCGCCCGGCACGATGCCGATGTTCACCTCGGGCAGCGCGATCTGCGCACCGGGCGAGACCACGCGGTAATGGCAGCCCAAAGCCAATTCGAGCCCACCGCCCATGGCCACGCCATGGATGGCGGCGACCACCGGCTTGCCCGACTGCTCGACGGCCGCGATCGCGACGTGCAGGTCAGGGGCAGCCGAAGCCTTGGGCGAGCCGAACTCTTTGATGTCAGCGCCACCGCAAAACACCTTGCCCGAGCCGATGATGATCACCGCGGTGACAGCAGCGTCAGCCTGAGCCTTCTGGATGCCGTCCACGATGCCAGCGCGGGTGCTCTGGCCCAAGCCATTGACCGGTGGGTTTTCAAGGGTGATGACGGCCACGCCGTCGGTGACTTGATAAGAGGTGCTCATGGCGATCTCAAAGAGGTGTTCGTTGGCCAAGCTTGCCCGGCGCAGCGGCTCGCGAAAAGCAGGGTTGCGCGCGGTCAGCAGATCCTGAAAATCAATTCTGACAAGAATCCTTGTAAGAATACAAGAGGATTGCAAATCCTGGCTGACAGGGGTCAATATCTGACCCGGTGAAAACACCAAGGCCGCATGTCAAAGGGCGCACTCGGGGCCCGTGCGTCAGACCTCCAGCCACTCTCGGCGCACGTTCTGGTCGGCCCGAAGCTCGTCGGGCGTGCCCTCAAAAACGACCTCTCCGTGGCCCATCACGTAGCAACGCTGCGAGATGTCCAAGGCGATGGTGAGCTTTTGCTCGACCAGCAACACAGCCAAACCGCGCCGCTTGAGCTCTTTGAGGTATTCGCCCACCAGTTCCACGATCTTGGGCGCCAAGCCTTCGGTGGGCTCGTCGATCATGATCAGGTCAGGGTCGCCCATCAAGGTGCGGCACAGGGTCAGCATCTGCTGCTCGCCGCCCGACATCACGCCAGCTTCGGTGTGCTGCCGCTCTTTGAGGCGAGGGAACATCTGGTACATGTCATCCAGGCTCCAACGCCCGTTCTTGCCCGCCTTCTTTTGGCCCAGCAACAGGTTTTGCTCGACCGTCAGCTTGGGGAAGACGTCACGGCTTTCGGGCACATAGCCCAACCCTTGTCGGGCAATGTCATAGGTCTTGCTGCCCAGCAGGTCTTTGCCATTCCACTGGATGGTGCCCTCACCTTCGACCAAGCCCATGATGGTCTTGATCGTGGTCGAACGCCCCGAGCCATTGCGCCCCAACAGGGCCACGATCTCACCAGGCTTCACTTGCATGTCAACGCCATGCAGGATGTGGCTCTTGCCGTAAAACGCGTGCAGGTTTTGGATGTTCAGCATGCTTCAAGCTCCTGCGTGAGCCGAATCGGCCACGGCGTGGGCCACCGCTTCGGCCTCGGCGCGCTGGCTTTCGGCCAGCACCGAGCCCAGGTAGGCTTCTTTCACGCGGTCGTTGGCGCGCACGTTTTCAGGGGTGTCAAAGGCAATGACCTCGCCATACACCAGCACCGCGATGCGATCGGCCAGGCCGAAGACCACGCCCATGTCGTGCTCGACCGTCAGCAGGGTCTTGCCTTCGGTGACCTCGCGGATCATCTTGACGAAGTTGGCCGTTTCGGACTTGCTCATGCCCGCGGTGGGCTCGTCGAGCAAGATGACGTTACCGCCGCCGGCAATGGTGACGCCCACCTCCAAAGCGCGCTGCTCGGCGTAGGTCAGGCTGGAGACATTGACGTCGCGCTTGCGGCGCAGCCTGATCATGTCGAGCACCTCTTCGGCCCGGCGGTTGACCTCGTGCAGGTTGCTCAAAAAACGCCAGAAGGCATAGCCCTCGCCCATGGACCAGAGCACCGCGCAGCGGATGTTCTCGAACACGCTCAAACGCGGAAACAGGTTAGACACCTGGAAGCTGCGCGCCAGGCCGCGGCGGTTGATGTCGTAAGGCTTGTGTCCATGGATGGGCTGGCCGTTGAGCAAGATCTCGCCGCTGGAGGGCGCCATGCGGCCACTGATCAAATTGAACAGCGTGGACTTGCCGGCGCCGTTGGGGCCAATCAAGGCGACACGCTCGCCCGCTTTGACGGCCAGTTCGGCACCGCGGATGATTTCGGTTTTACCAAAGGACTTTCGGACCTGACGCAACTCGAGCGCCAGGCCTTGGGGGGAAGCGTTGTGCTTGCTCATGGGGCTTGCTTTCAAAGGGCTTGACGGCGCAGGTTTTCGGCCTCGATGGCCTCTTGAATGTGGCCCCACTGGCGCATGAACTCGCGCCGAGCCACCTCGAACAGGCCAATGCCCGTCACCAACACCAGCGCAGCTCCGACCCAAGCGTCCACACCCCGGGTGTCGAGCGTGGCCCCGGCAAAGCTCATCATCGGCCCGAGCGCCTCGTTGAGCTTGATGTGATAAACCATCTCAACCATGGCAGACGCGCCCACCACGATGACCAGTGCCGTGCCGGCCAACGCCAAGTAAGCCGTCAAGAGCTTGCGCAACAAGCCATAGCTGGCAATGCGCAGGTTCAGCATCAACAAACTGGCGATGCCACCGGGCGCGAACATCACCATGAACAAGAAGGTCAAGCCCAGGTACAGCAGCCAGGCCTTGGTCATCTCAGACAGCATGACCATGGCCAACACCATCAGCACCGCCCCGATGATCGGCCCAAAGAAGAACATGGAGCCACCCAAGAAGGTGAACAGCAGGTAGGCGCCTGAGCGGTGTGCCCCGACCACTTCGGCGGTGACGATCTCGAAGTTGATGGCATACAAGCCCCCACCCACACCCGCAAAAAAACCGGCGATCATGAAGGCGTAGTAGCGCACGCGCTGTGTGTCATAGCCAATGAACTCGACACGCTCGGGGTTGTCGCGCACGGCATTGAGCATGCGCCCCAAGGGCGTCTGCGTGAAGGCAAACATCAAGACCGTGCACACAAAGCAATAGGCGGCGATCAGGTAGTACACCTGGATCTGCGGACCGAAGGTGACACCCATGAAAGGCTGACCCACCACTCGGTTGCTGGAAACACCGCCTTCACCACCAAAGAACTCCGGCAGCATCAGCGACATCGACCACACCAACTCACCCACACCCAGCGTGATCATGGCAAAGGTGTTGCCTGATTTCTTGGTGCTGACCGCGCCAAGCAGCACGGCCATCAAGAAGCCCGCTACGCCACCCACCAAAGGGATCAGGCTGACCGGGATGCCCCAACTGCCGTCACCGACCTTGTTGAGCGTGTGAATGGCGGCAAACGAGCCCAACCCTGAATAAACCGCATGCCCAAAGCTGAGCATGCCGCCCTGCCCGAGCAACATGTTGTACGACAGGCAAACGATGATCGCCACGCCCATTTGCGTGAGCATGGTCATCGACAAGCTGCTGGTGAACAGCTTGGGCGCGACCAGCAAAACCACAGCGAACAGCGACCACAGCACGGCGCGCCCGACGTTGTAGGGCTTGAATTGATAGACGTTTTTGGACATGTGGGTTTACTCCTCGCGTGTGCCCAACAAGCCCTTGGGCCTGAATATCAGGATCAGCACCAACAGGAGGTACGGCAGGATCGGCGCCATCTGCGACACCGAAATCTTCAAAATGGGATACGCCCAGTGCTCAAAGTTGACCGGGTGGCCAAGGCTCTGCATGACCGATACGGCCGAGACATCGATGACCACAGCGAAGGTCTGCAACAAGCCGATCAGCAGCGAGGCCAGGAAAGCACCGGCCAGCGAGCCCATGCCACCCACCACCACCACCACGAAGATGATGGCGCCCACCGACGCCGCCATGTTGGGCTCGGTCACGAAGGCGTTGCCGCCGATCACACCGGCCAAACCGGCCAGCGCACAACCACCCCCAAAGACGCCCATCATCACGCGCGGCACGTTGTGCCCCAATGCCTGAGCCATGTCTGGGTGCGTCAAAGCAGCCTGGATGATCAAGCCGATGCGGGTGCGCGTGAGCAGCAGCCACAGCGAGCCCAACATGAACAAGGCCACCAAAGCCATGAAGCCTCGGTACAACGGGAACTGCGTGCAGGTATTGCCTGCGTCAGGAGCGCACAAAGCTGCTGCGCCGCCCCAAGCCAAGCTCAAGCCTTGTCCCTTGACATTGGCCAAGGTGAACAAGGGGCCCATCAAGGCATCGGGCACGCGGTAGTCGACATTGGCGGGGCCCCAAATCAAGCGCACCACCTCAAGCACCACGTACGACAAGCCAAAAGTGATGAGCAACTCAGGCACATGCCCGTAGATGTGAACGCGGCGCAAGCAATAGCGCTCAAACGCGGCCCCCATCACGCCCACCAAGATCGGCGCCAGCACCAGTGCCGGGAAGAACCCGATCACGCCGGTCAGTGCGTAGGCCACATAGGCCCCGATCATGTAGAAACTGGTGTGCGCGAAATTGAGCACACCCATCATGCTGAAGATCAGCGTCAGCCCGGAGCTGAGCATGAACAGCAGCAAGCCGTAGCTGATGCCGTTCAAGAAGAAAACGAGGAAGGTTTCCATGACATGCCAAGGTGGCTGAACGCGTGGTCGGGGTGCGCGACCGGCGCAAGCGCTACCGGCACATCGCGATCGAATGGAGATGAGCCGCCGGCCGCGCAGACCGGCGGCTCAAACCACCATCAAGACGGACGCTTCATTTGGCAAGATGTGGGCGTGCTCGACACATAGGCATCAAAGGACTTGACCGCATTGAAGGTCATGCCGGTGCCTTCCACGTCGTAGTTGTTCTTGCCTTCGGTCTTTTGCCACTTGGCAATGAACAAAGGCTGCTGCAACTGGTGGTCGGTCTTGCGCATTTCAACGTCACCGTTGAAGCTCTTGAACTTGATGCCCTCCATGGCGAAGGCCACCTTCACCGGGTCGGTGGACTTGGCCTGCGCCATGCCCGCCGACAACATGGTCAATGCGTGGAACGTGGCGCCCGAGTAGTAGTCGTCATTGAAACGCTTCTTGAAGTCAGCCACCAAAGTGCCGTAGACGCCGCCCATGTTGTAGTGGCTGTAGCCCACTTGGTAGACGCGACCTTCTGCCTGCTTGCCCAGCGCGGTGGGCGTGCCACCGAAGTTGGCGTAGTAGGTGTAGAACTTGGCGGTCAAGCCGGCTTCGTTCGCCGCCTTGACCAGCAAGGCCAGGTCAGAGCCCCAGTTGCCCGTGATCACCGTATCTGCACCCGATGCCTTGATCTTGGCCACATAGGGCGCGAAGTCACGCACTTGGGCCAAGGGGTGCAAGTCGTCACCCACGACCTGAATGTCGGGGCGCTTGCGCTGCAGCATTGACTTGGCGAACTTCGAGACCTGCTGGCCGTGTGCGTAGTTCTGGTTGATCAGGTAAACCTTCTGAACGTCCTTTTGGTCCTTGATGAAGGTCGTGAGCGCTTCCATCTTCATCGACGTATCGGCATCCAGACGGAAGTGCCAGAAGCTGCATTTGCTGTTGGTCAGATCAGGGTCGACCGCCGCGTAGTTCAGGAACACAACCTCTTTGCCGGGGTTGCGTTCGTTGTGCTTGTTGATGGCATCGACCAGCGCCAGCGCGGAGCCAGAGCCCAAGCCCTGAACCACATAGCGCACGCCTTGGTCCACCGCCGACTTCAAGGCGTTGAGCGTTTCAGCAGGGCTCAGCTTGTTGTCGATGCTGACGATTTCAAACTTCACGCCAGCTGGGTTGCCGGCGTTGAGTTTCTCGGCAACGTACTGGAAGCTTTTGAGCTGGTTCTGACCCACGCTGGCCATCAAGCCTGACAAGGGGTCGATCCAAGCCACCTTCACGGTCTCGCCTTTTTGGGCCATGGCCGCACCAGCGCTCAAGGAAGCTGCCACCAAAACGCTCAGTGCTCGGGGGGAAAATTGCATCGTTGTCTCCTGGTCGTCAGAAATTGTTACCTGCCTCAATTTACCCCCCGCGATCAAGGGGGCGCGTCAGGGAGTTCCCGCAAGCCAATGGGTGTTTTGACCCAAAAGAAAAAGGCACCCGAAGGTGCCTTTTTGCGATGAGGTCTGACCCAACTCAGAGCGTGGGCAGCTTGTGATCCTTGAAGGTTTCACGCAGCTTGAGCTTGTAGATCTTGCCGGTGGCCGTGTGCGGGATTTCGTCAACAAACACGACGTCATCGGGCGTTTGCCACTTAGGGATCTTGCCGTCGTAGAAGGCGATCAACTCGGCCGCAGTCACTTCAACACCGGGCTTCTTGACCACCACCATCAAGGGGCGTTCGTCCCACTTGGGATGAGCGCACGCAATGGCAGCGGCCTCGTGCACGGCTGGGTGACCCATCAGCACGTTTTCAAGGTCGATGGAGCTGATCCACTCGCCGCCCGACTTGATCACGTCCTTGGAGCGGTCAGTGATCTGCATGTAACCGTCGGCGTCGATGGTGGCCACGTCGCCTGTGGGGAACCAGCCATCGTGCAGCGGCGACTTGTCGATGTTGTAGTAGCCGCTGACCACCCAGTGGCCCTTGACCTCCAGATCGCCAGCCGCCTTGCCGTCCCATGGCAACACCTTGCCATCGGCATCGACGATGCGCATGTCGATACCAAACACCGACTTGCCTTGCTTTTCGAGCAGCTTTTGCTTGTCTTCCAAAGACCAATCGGCGTGCTTGGCCTTGAGGCGACCCAAGGTGCCGATGGGCGACAACTCGGTCATGCCCCAGGCGTGGATCACTTCAACGTTGTAATCGTTCTCGAAGGTTCGGATCATGGCGGGTGGGCAAGCCGCGCCACCGATGATCGTGGTTTTGAAGGTGCTGAACTTCAGGTTGTTGGCCTTGACGTGGTTCAACAGACCCAACCAGATCGTGGGCACGCCCGCGCTCATGGTGACCTTCTCTTCCTCGAAAAGGTTGTACAGCGAGGCGCCATCGAGGTGATGACCGGGCATCACCAACTTGCAGCCCACCATCGCGGCGGCATACGGAATGCCCCAAGCGTTGACGTGGAACATGGGCACCACGGGCAGCACCGTGTCGGTGGCCTTGAGGCTCATGGCGTCAGGCAAGGCGGCGGCCAGTGCATGCAGCACGGTCGAGCGGTGCGTGTAGATCGCGCCCTTGGGATTGCCGGTCGTGCCTGAGGTGTAGCAGATCGAGGCTGCGGCGTTCTCATCAAACGAAGGCCACTGGTAGTTGCCGTCTTCAGCAGCGATCAGGTCTTCGTAGCACAGCAGGTTGGTCAGCGTGGTCTCTTTGGGCATGCTTTCGCGTGCGCCCATCAGCACCACATGCTTGACCGAAGCCAGCATGGGGGCGAGCTTTTCAACCAGGGGGAAGATGTTGATGTCGACGAAGATGACCTTGTCTTGGGCATCGTTCACGATCCAAGCCACTTGCTGTGGGAACAGGCGTGGGTTGATCGTGTGGCAAACCAGTTGCGAGCCCGACACACCGTAATAGATTTCGATGTGGCGATAGCCGTTCCAGGCCAAGGTACCGACGCGGTCACCAGGCTGCAAGCCCAAGCGAGTCATGGCTTGCGCCAGCTTGCGCGAGCGCAGCTCGATCTCGGACCAGTTGGTGCGGTGCATGTCGCCTTCGACACGCTTAGACACGATCTCAACGTCGCCGTTGTGACGAGCCGCGTGCGTGAGCAGCGACGAGATCGTCAATGGCATGTGCATCATTTGGCCCATCAGGCTCATGGAACTAACCTCCAAGTGGATCTGAAAACAACACGTTTCAGATAACCCGAAAATCATAGACGGGTTTGCCGAGGAAGCGCCGCCCGCGCCCCTAGTAAAGACCCTTGGGTAACAGCCTATTCCGCAGGGAAGTGAGGCACCGCCGCGGCACTCATTCGCAGAAACGGGCGAATCCAGATACAGGCTCGCGGTCGGTGAGCAAGGTGTTTTCAATGGCCGCAGGGTCAGCGTGTCCGAGGGCCATGCCACAGATCATCATGTCGGCCTCCGGATCCAGGCCCAGGTGGTCAAAGACGACGCTGTGAAAGTGATTCCAGGCCGCTTGAGGGCAGGTGTCCAGCCCACGGGCGCGGGCCGCCACCATGACACTTTGCAAGAACATGCCGTAATCCAGCAGGCTGCCACGCCCCATGATTTTTTTGATCGTGAAGATCAGGCCCACGGGCGCGTCAAAGAACATGAAGTTGCGCGCTTGCTGCATCTGCATGCCCATGCGATTGGTCTTGTCCAAACCCAGTAGCCCGTAGAGATCCAAGCCCACCTTGCGGCGCCGATCGATGAAGGGTGACACCCATTCTTTGGGGTAGTAGTCGTACTGCTCGGTGTAGCGGGCGCTCGCATCGGTGTGCACCGCGGCCGCCAGCACTTTGTCAACCAAACCCTGCCTGCTGGCGCCCGTGAGCACATGCACCTGCCAGGGTTGGGTGTTTGTGCCTGAGGGAGCGCGCGAGGCCACGCCCAAGATCTCTTCAATCGTGTTGCGCGGCACCTCGGTGGGCAGGAAACGCCGAATCGAGCGGCGCGAGGTGATGGCGTGATCCACCGCCTGCACGCGCTCGGGCGTCACATCAAAGGGCTCACGGGGGCTGCCGGCTGGGTGCGTCATGGTTCAGTCCTGGCTGACTTGCAGTGGCTGGAGAGCTTGCAAAAAGGCCTCAGGCAAAGGCGCGGGGCGGCGCGTGTTTCGGTCGACATACACGTGCACGAAATGCCCTGATGCGGCCGACATGGCTTCGTCTTGCTCAAACAAGCCGATCTCGTAGCGCACGCTGCTGCTGCCGATGTGGGCCACACGGATCCCTGCTTCGACGTTGCGCGGGAAGGCCAGCGGCGCAAAGTAATTGCAGTGCGTCTCAATGACCAGCCCAATCGTGGGCCCCGTATGGATGTCGAGCACACCCGCTTCGATCAAATAGCGGTTCACCGCCGTGTCGAAGTAGCTGTAGTAGGTCACGTTGTTGACGTGGCCATAAATGTCGTTGTCCATCCAGCGTGTGGTGATGGGGCTGAAGTGGGCATAGGCCGCGCGGCTCTGGGGTTGGGGTCTGCTCATGCGGACGATTATTCCCGAACCGCGCCCCTGATTGACCGGACCGAGCGTGCACCGCTACATTACTGACCGACCAGTCATTAGGTGCAACCACCCTTGAGCCGCCACCTGCCCCCTGCTGCCCTGCCCGCTGAGACGCAGCCCGCCTCACCGCCGTCGTGCCCGATCGCTGCGGCCGTGGCTGCCATCGCGCCGCGCTTGCCTGGTGTGCGGCAGCGGCGCAAGGCTGCGCGCCCGCAAGAACTGCTGGAAGCAGCGCTCACGCTGTTCGTGGACAAGGGCTTGGCCGCAACAAGGTCGGAAGACGTGGCCAAGCTGGCCGGCGTCTCCAAAGGCACGCTGTACCTGTACTACCCCAGCAAAGACGCGCTCTTCAAGGCGGTGGTGCAGGCCTACCTCACACAGGTCATCGTCGAAGGCGGTGAAATGGTCGACCAGGCTGAGGGCAGCACGTCTGACTTGCTCAACCAGTTGGCACAGACCTGGTGGCTGCGAGTGGGCGCATCCAAGGCAGCCGGCCTGCTGGTGTTGATCATGAGCGAGGCCAAGGCCTTCCCGGACCTGGCCCAGTTTTATGTGGACGAGGTCGTCGCGCCCAGCCATGCCTTGCTGGCCAGGGCCGTGAGCCGAGGCGTGGCCCGAGGCGAGTTCCGCGACCTGGACGTGACCTCGGTGGTGCACGCCTTGATCGCACCCGTTCAGTTTTTGATCCTCTATCGCCAGTGCACCTCGGTGTGCGCAGTCAACCCTGTGCCGCTCAACCCAGAGCAGTTCATGGCCACCCAAATTGACCTGTTGTTGCGCGGACTCGAAACCCGAGCTGCGCCACACCCGGCCCCCTTGCCTGACACCCACCCATGAAATATGCCGTGAAATGGATCGCCCTGACCGTGGGCGTGCTGGCCCTTGGCGCTGGCATCGGTCGGGCCATTGTGGCCCGCAAGGCGCAACAAGCCGAACTCTCGCAAACCGCTGCGGCCGTGCAAGCCAAACTGATCCAACTGGCGCCGCAAGACGTGTGGGTGGTGCAGCCTCAGGCGTTGAGCCGAGGCATTGCCGTCTCGGGCGGGCTGAGCGCCCAGCGCAGCGCCGTGGTCAAGGCCAAGGTCGCCGCTGAATTGCTGACCTTGACGGTGCGTGAGGGCGAGCGGGTCAAACAAGGCCAGGTCATTGCCACCCTCGACCCGCAAGAGTTCGACCTCAAGCTCAAGCAAGCTCGCCAGCAAGCCGCCTCGGCCCAAGCGCAACTGCAAATCGCGCAACAAACCTTGAGCAGCAACCAGGCGCTGGTTCAGCAAGGCTTCATCTCCAAGAACACACTGGACACCTCTGTGTCTAACCAGGCGGCGGCACAGGCCAATCTGGCTGCGGCGCAAGCGGTGGCCGATCTCAACCTGAAGTCTTTGAAAGATGCCACCGTGCGTGCGCCCATCAGCGGCTTGATCTCTCAGCGCTTTGCCCAAGTGGGTGAACGCGTCAGCGTGGACGCCCGCCTGGTCGAAATCGTGGACCTGGGCAGCCTGGAGCTGCAAGCGGCCTTGTCGCCCCAAGATTTGGCGCAGATCAGCTTGGGAACGCCTGCCCAACTGCAGGTTGAAGGCGTCAATGGCATGGTGCCGGCCCGCGTGGCCCGCATCAACCCCAGCGCCGCCAGCGACACCCGCGCCGTCATGGTCTACCTCACCTTGCCCGCGCATCCGGGCTTGCGACATGGGCTGTTTGCACAAGGCCAGATCCAGCTGGCCTCCAACGCCAATGCCCTGGTGGTGCCCGCCAGCGCCGTGGCCCGAGATGCTGGCACCGACCAGGTCCTGCGCGTGCGTGAGGGCCGCGTGGCCCGCGTCGCCGTGCAACTGGGTGAGCGAGGCCAGTTGCCCAGCCAACCCGCACAGACCTGGGTCAGCGTGACCTCGGGCCTGGCCTCAGGCGATGTGGTTTTGGTGGACGCAGCAGGCACGGTGCGCGAAGGTGCCGCCGTGGCCCTGCCTGCGGCCTCGGCAGCCTCGGCAAGCAAGCACTGAGGCGCGCACCATGTGGTTCACACGCCTGTCGATTCACAACCCCGTGATGGCCACGATGGCCATGATGGCCTTGGTCGTGCTGGGTTTGTTCTCGTACCAGCGGCTCAAGGTTGACCAGTTCCCGGACATCGAGTTCCCGACCCTGGCGATCCAGATGGAGTACCCAGGCGCCTCGCCTGAGATCATCGAAAGCGAAGTGACCCGCAAGGTCGAAGAGGCCGTCAACACCGTGGCCGGGATCAACCAGCTGTACTCGCGCTCGTACGAAGGCAGCTCGGTGGTGATCGTGCAGTTCAACCTCGATGTCGACGGGCGCCGTGCGGCAGACGATGTGCGCGAAAAGCTCTCGTCGATCCGGCCCACGCTGCGCGACGAGGTCAAAGAGCCGCGCGTGCTGCGCTTTGACCCGGCCAACCGCCCCATTTACTCATTGGCCCTGACCTCGCCCGACCACAGCCAGAGCGAGCAGCGCTTGAGCACCTACGCCGACCAGGTCCTCAAAAAGCGACTGGAAAACGTGCGTGGCGTGGGCACCGTCAATTTGGTGGGCGCGCTCAAGCGGCAAATCAATGTGTACCTCAAGCCCGAGGCACTCGATGCCTTGGGCCTGCGCGCCGACCAGATCGCCAATGCCGTGCGCCTTGAAAACCAAGAGCAACCGGCCGGCAGCGTGCGCACGCGCGACAACGACCGCGTGGTGCAGATCGATGCGCGCCTGAAAACCGTCCAAGACTTTGAGCGCTTGATCGTGGCCAACCGCCATGACCAGCCCATCCGCTTGGGCCAAGTCGCCCAGGTGGTGGACGGCCCGCAAGAGCTGGAGTCGCTGGCCTTGCTCAATGGACAACGCACCCTGGCGCTGGAGGTACTCAAGTCCCAAGGCGAGAACACGCTGGACGTGGTCGCCGGCCTGCAAACGGCCGTGCAGCAGGTGCAAAGCGAGCTGCCGCCTGGCATGAAGCTGCAGGTCATCAGAGACAACAGCCGCCCCATCAGCGTCAGCGTCAACAACGTGCGCGAGACCTTGCTGGAAGGCGCCTTGCTGACCGTGGGCATCGTGTTTTTGTTCTTGAACTCGTGGCGCTCAACGGTGATCACGGGCTTGACGCTGCCGATATCGATCATCGGCACCTTCTTGTTCATGTACGCCTTCGGCTTTTCCATCAACATGATCACGCTGATGGCGTTGAGCCTGTGCGTGGGCTTGCTCATTGACGACGCCATCGTGGTGCGCGAGAACATCGTGCGGCACGTGCAGATGGGCAAGTCGGCGCTGCAGGCATCGATCGATGGCACGCAAGAGATTGGCCTGGCCGTGTTGGCCACCACCTTGTCCATCGTGGCGGTGTTTCTGCCCATTGGCTTCATGGGCGGCATCATCGGCAAGTTCTTCCACGAGTTTGGCCTGACCATCGTGGCGGCCGTGCTGATCTCGATGTTCGTCAGCTTCACGCTCGACCCCATGCTATCGAGCATCTGGCACGACCCGGCCATCCAAAAAGGCCACCACCCAGACGGCACGCGCTCGCTGTACGACCGCACCATCGGGCGCGTGACGGGCGCAGTCGATACGGGCTCAGAGTCCCTGAGCCGCGCCTACCAGCGCATGCTGGCCATGGCCCTGGACCACCCATGGTGGACCTTGGCCGTGGCCGCCGCCAGTTTGGTGGGCGCCCTGGTCTTGATGCCCCTGCTGGGCACCGAGTTCGTGCCCAAGGCCGACTACTCCGAGACCTTCGTCAACTTCTACACGCCAGCGGGCACCTCGCTGGAGGCCACAGAGACGCGCACCCACGAGGTCGAGGCTCGCATACGCCAGCTGCCTGAGGTCGACTACACCTTGTCGACCCTGAACACCGGCTTTGCGCTAGGCCGCAACCAGGTCAGCGTGTATGTGCGGCTGAAAAACCGCGATCAGCGCCAGCGCACGGTCGATCAGCTCTCAGCCCCGCTGCGCGAGAGCCTGTCGCAACTGGCCGGCATCACGGTCACCCATGTGGGTTTGCTGGACTCGGTGGGTGGCCAAAAGCCCATCCAGTTGTCCATCCAAGGCAGCCGCCTGGACACGCTGGGCCAGCTGAGCGCGCAAACACTCGAGCGCCTGCGCCACATCCCCGGCCTGGTCGACCTCGACAGCAGCCTCAAGCCCAACAAGCCGACGCTGGATGTGCGTGTGCGCCGCGATGCCGCCTCGGATGCCGGTTTGAACGTCGACACCATCAGCAGCGCCTTGAGCGTGCTGGTCGAGGGCAAAACCGTGGGCAGCTGGCGTGGCGAGGACGAGCAAAATTACGACATCCGCGTCTCGCTGCGCCCTGACGCCCGCCGCAACGTGGCCGACCTGCGCTCGCTGCCCCTGGCCATTGGCAACGACGCGCAAGGGCAGCCCCGCTTGGTCAGGCTGCAACAAGTGGCCGATGTGACCGAGGGCTTTGGCCCCACACAGATCAACCGGCGCGACCTCAACCGCGAGGTCGAGCTCACGGCCAACGTGACGGGCCGCTCGGTGGGTGAGGTCTCGGCCGACATCAAGCGCGTGCTGGACGAGACCGCCTGGCCCACCGGCTACCGCTACCGTTTTGGCGGCTCGACCAAAGACATGACCGAGTCCTTTGGATATGCCGTGTCCTCACTGGGCCTGGCCATCATCTTCATCTACATGATCTTGGCGTCTCAGTTCAAGAGCTTCTCGCAACCCGTGGCCTTGATGAGTTCGCTGCCGCTGACGTTGATTGGCGTGGTGGTGACGCTGCTGATGTTTGGCTCGACCATCAACATGTTCTCGATCATCGGGATCATCATGCTGATGGGCCTGGTCACCAAAAACGCCATCTTGCTGGTGGACTTTGCCAACCGCGCACGCGCCGGGCACAGCGGCGAGGGCGACGTGACCGAGCCCCTGCCGCGCCGCGAAGCCTTGCTGCTGGCCGCCAAGGTCCGGCTGCGGCCCATCTTGATGACGACGCTGGCCATGGTGTTTGGCATGATCCCCTTGGCGCTCGCACTGACCGAGGGCTCTGAGCAACGCGCCCCCATGGGCCAAGCCGTGATCGGGGGGGTGATCGCCTCTTCTTTGCTGACTTTGGTGGTCGTGCCGGTGCTTTACAGCCTTTTGGACGACTTCAAGCTGTGGGTCAAACGCCCCGCTGGCCAGATATCGTTGAGCGAACAGCCCCCGAAGTGAGGGAGTGTTCTTAAAATTCATGTTTTATCCGGATTCTTTTTCTTTATCGCCCTCCGTAGGATGCCCAGCATGAACGTCGAACAAGCCCGCTTCAACATGATCGA
>JAVLFO010000569.1:0-6107 GCA_046052805.1 Aquabacterium sp.
GAGATGGCGATCCAGTCGTCCTTGACCGGGCACCTGGTGTTCTCGACCCTGCACACCAATGACGCGGCTTCGGCCATCACCCGCCTGACCGACCTGGGCGTGCCGTCTTACCTGATCAGCGCCACCGTCATTGGCGTGCTGGCGCAGCGCCTGGTGCGCACCTTGTGCCCGGCGTGCAAGCAGCCAGACACCGATCTCAACCCCGACACCCTGGCCGAGGCCATCAAGCCCTGGCGCCTCAATGGCAAGCTGCAGCCCTACAAGCCAGTGGGGTGCCTGGACTGCCGCATGACGGGCTTCAAAGGCCGTGTGGGCTTGTACGAGTTGCTGCCCGTGTCAGAGGCCATTCGGGGCGCCATGCACCCGGTGGTCGACATGCCGTTGCTGCGCCGCACCGCGGCCAAAGATGGCTTGCGCCCCCTGCGTCTGTCAGGCGTGATGAAGGTGGCTGAGGGCGTGACCACGCTGGACGAGGTCTTGCGTAACACCCCTCAGTGGGAAAACTGACTGTCGGATCCGGCCTCGGCGCCCGAGGTCTGGTGGGTGTTGGCCGAGCCTGAAAACGACGCGACCACCACCTCGCAGCAGATGCCCTGAGGCTCAAGCTCGACCCAGCGCACGCTGCCGCCGAGTTGCTTGACGCGCTTGCGCACGCCGCCCAGGCCCAGCCCGTGCGACCAACCCGCTGGATCGCGGCCACGCCCGTTGTCGCTCACGCTCAGGGTCAGCTGGTCTTGCAGCAAGGTCAGTTGGATGTCGACCTGGTTGGCCTTGGCGTGGCTGATGGCGTTGCTGACGAGCTCGCGCAAGATGCGGGTCAGTGCCGACCACTGCACCATGGTGAGCAGCACGTCGGCGTCGGTCTCCATGTGCCAGATCAGCTCGCAACGGGCCACGCCCAGGCGCTGGTGGATGTCGCGCTTCCATTCGCCGGCGGCTTCGGCCAGGCCATGTGATTGGGCAGCCAAACCGCGTGTGAGCGTTTTGAGGTCCTGGATGGTGTGCCGGATGTACTCTTCGATCTCGCCGTTAGGGGCTTGGTACATCAAGGTCAGCAGGCGTGCGCCAATGTCGTCGTGCAGGTCTTGGGCAATGCGCAAGCGTTCTTCGCTGCGGCCTTGCTCGACGGCCTTGTCAAAGCTCATGGCGCGGTGCAGCTGCTCCATGATGCGCTGCGCCAGCCGCGCGTCTTCTGCGGTGAACAGGCGCTGCCCCTTGTGCGAGTGCTTGAGCACCAAGGTGTTGGGCTGACCTTTGACCAGCGGCTCAGGCATGGGCACCAGCAGCACCGCGCCATTGCCGCGCAATGAGGCGCGCCTGACGTGGCCTTCGACCCAACGCAGCTCAAGGGGGTCAAACAGGTCACGCATCAAGGCCTGTAGCAAGTCGTTCAAGGCCTCCGGCCTGCGCGCCACCTCGCGGGCAATGCGGTACATGCGTTGGAAAAGGCGCTCCATGCTGATCCCATCGTGGCCGGGCAGGTGGGTCATCAGCCACCTGCGGATCAGCAGGTAAAGCCCAAAAGCCATGAACAGCGAGAGCGTCATCGAGGTCAACCCGCCCATCGAAAACACGCCGACAAACAGCAGATCCAGCGAGCCCGCCATGGTGCTGCTGGCGGCCAGCAGCGAGAACTCTTGCAAGACCTGGCGTGCGCGCGACAGGTAGGGGGTCAACAAGATCTGCGACGCCACGAACACGTAGCAGGTCAGCACCCCGTAATTGGCCAAGTTCAGCTGCATGTCAGGACGCGGCAAGCCTCGCCAAAGGGCCAGGCTCAGCAAAATCCAACTGGCCAAGGTGACCAGCACGGAGCGCCGCATCACCAAAATCACCGGATGGACCTGACGTCGCAAAGCCCCAGTCATCAGCGCAGCTGCGGCGGCCAACATGGCCATCAGGCCGCCTTGCACACACCACCAGCTGACCACACTGGCGAAGCTGGTATGCACCCACCACAAGCCGATCGCGGCCAGCCAACCCAGCGCAGACCATGCGGCCCAAGCAGGCACGCGCCTGGGGTGCAGCGCCGTCAGGTGCAACAAGGCGGCTGCGCTGACCAGGTCCAGCGCGAGGGGCACGCGCGCATCCAGCCATAAAAAATGGGCTGGGCGAAACACGTCCAGGGTCAAACCCGCTGCCAAGCCCATCAACTGGACACCTTGGCACGCGGCCAGCAACGCGAACAAGGCATTGCGCCACTGTGGCGCTGCCAACAGCACCACCGAGCCAACACCCAGCAGCATCAGGGCCGCAGCACACAACAGCCAGAACAACAGGCCCAGCCCGGCCCATCCGCGTGGCGTGATCTGCACCGGCACATCGGGCTGCCCTTCAAGCGACAGGGCCAAGGCCGAGCCTCGTGCGGCGCTGTCTTGCTGCAAGCTGGCCAAGGCGCGCCATTGGGCTTGCGCGGCAGCCCGTGCATCAGGGTCGATTTGCCAACGATCGGCATGGGGTACCGAGAGCAAGGTCAGGGCTGCACTTTGGCGGTGGTCTTGTACCTCGCGCAGGCCCAGCACCGTGTGCCCAATGGCGGCTTGTGCCGAAGGGGCATCGGTGGCTCGCACCACCACGCTGCCGTCGTCCATGACCGCCAGCGTCACCGGCAAAGTAGCTTGCAGACTCAGCCAGCGCGCCAGGGCGAACACCAGCATGCAGCCCAAGAGAGCCAATGCCACCAAGGCGCGCAAACGCCAGCCCATGCGGCGGGGCAAGGCATAGGTGCTCTGCAGGGCGTCTTCCAGGCGGGAGCCACCACCGCGCCTGTCAAAAGGCCGCGGCGTGGCCTTGCTCACACCAGCCCTTGCTTGCTGGCCAGGACAGCCGCTTCAGCGCGGCTCGAGACATTGAGCTTCTTGTAGATGGACTTGATGTGGTCGTTCACTGTGAACCACTTGATGCCCATCAGCGCCGCGATCTCTTTGATGGTGAAGCCCTTGCTCAGGTAGGTCAGGACTTCGCTTTCGCGGGGCGTCAATCGTTCGTGGTCCAGCGGTGGCGGTGCCACAGGTGCAGGCGCCGGTGCGGGCTGCGAAGCCCCACCGAACGAGGCTGCTTCGCCGGATCGGAAGTGCGTCAGCAGCCGGCGCGCAATGGCCGGTGACAAAGGTGGTTGGCCCCGCACGATTTTTTGCAGCTCTTCCACCAGCACCTCAAAGCGGTCTTCTTTGAGCAGGTAGCCGTCGGCGCCGCATTGGAGGGCAGGGAACAGGTGGTCGTCGTCGGAGTAAAGCGTGGTGACGATGCGGGTGGCGGGGTAGACAGCCAGCTCGGTCAGCAGCTCCAAGCCGCTGCCATCGGGCAACTCAAGGTCGACCAATATCAGTTGATAGGGATCAGGCTGCGGCTGCGCACGGCCGCCTGCGTTGTGCCCCAACAGACGGCGTGCCGCATCCAGATCACCTGCTTCGGTGATGCTGCTGACGTCGCTGAAGCTCTCTCGCACCACGCGGCACAAGAATCCCCGCGCAACTGGGTTGTCTTCCAGAATCAAAACCTTGACAGCCATGTCACTCCTCCGAAGCGGCCCTGAGGGCTGCCTGGGTTGAAGGCGTGCCCATGAACACCAGGCACAAAGCGCAGCGACCCCAGGGTCGGTGCATGCCAATGCATTATCGCGTCCGTCTCAGCCTGTGCCATGGTCTGAACCCCTCGGTTGCGCGGTTTGGACGCAGTGCGCGTTGCGCTTCTACAATGGAGTCATGCGAATCCTGATTGCCAACGACGACGGTTACCTGGCCCCTGGCATTGCGGCGCTGGTTCAAGCCTGCGAAGGGCTGGGCACGGTCGACGTGTTTGCCCCTGAGCGCAACGCCAGCGGCACCTCCAACGCCTTGACCTTGCACCAGCCTTTGAGCCTGCACACCGCGGGCAACGGGTATCGATACGTCAACGGCACGCCCTCTGATTGCGTGCACCTGGCGCTGACGTCTGGCCTGATCCCCAAGCCAGACCTCGTGCTCTCGGGCATCAACAACGGCGCCAACATGGGCGATGACACGCTCTACTCTGGCACCGTGGCTGCGGCCACCGAGGGTTACCTGTTTGGCGTGCCAGCCTTGGCGTTTTCTTTGTCTGACAAGGGCTGGAGCCACCTCGACGTGGCCGCCCGCGTGGCGCGCAAGGTGATCGAGCAAGTGCTGGCCCAGCCGCCGGCCGCTGGCCCGTACCTGCTCAACGTCAACATCCCGGCCCAGGCCGATGCCGACCAAGCCCCGTGGGACATCACGCGCTTGGGTCGTCGCCATGCCAGCTTCCCGGCCGTGGCCCAGACCAACCCACGCGGCGACCTGTTCTACTGGATCGGCCCGGCTGGCCAAGCCAAAGAAGATGGCGAAGGCACCGACTTCCACAGCGTGCGCCACGGCCGCGTCTCCATCACCCCCTTGCAGGTCGACATGACCGATCACCAGCGCATGCCCGCTTGGCAACGCTGGCTGGAGGCCTGATGACCCTGGGTGAGCCCAAGCCCCGGCGCTTTCCGCTCAAGCTGGACCAGGTCGCGGCCAGCAAGACCGCCGTGGTGCGCGAGGTGCTGCGCCCGCAAGCGCATCTGCAGCAGGTCGAGCAAGACCGCCGCCGCCACACCACCCCACAGGGCGTGGGCATGGACTCGGCCTCGGTGCGCCTGCGCATGGTCGAGCGGCTCAAACTCGATGGCGTCGCCCACCCCGGCGTGTTGGCGGCTTTGGCCCAGGTGCCTCGCCATCTGTTTGTCGACTCGGCGCTGGTCAACCAAGCCTACGAAGACACCAGTTTGCCCATTGGCCTGGGCCAGACCATCTCCAAGCCCTCGGTCGTGGGGGCCATGATGCAACTGCTGTGCGCGCGCCCCGGCTTCAAGGCAGACACCAAGCCCCTGGGCAACTGCCTCGAAATTGGCACGGGCTGCGGCTACCAGGCCGCCTTGCTGGGTGTGCTGTCGACCCGCTTGGTGTCGATTGAGCGCCTGCGCGACTTGCACCTCAAGGCCCGCGTCAACCTCGATGAGCTGCGCCGCGCGCTGCCCGCCAGCCCCGATGTGCGCCTGGTTTATGGCGACGGCACCCTGGGTCATGCCCCGCAAGCCCCGTTCGATACGATCATCGCCGCGGCGGGCGGGTCGGCATTGCCCCAAGCCTGGCTGGACCAGCTGGCCCCAGGCGGACGCTTGGTGGCGCCCATGGAGGCACCCGGACGCGGTGGCGCCCAGGTGCTCATGATCATCGACCGCCTGCCAGATGGCAGCTTGCAGCACAGCCGCGCAGGCGAGGTGCTGTTCGTGCCTCTAAAATCGGGCACCACATGAGTCCCCAGGGCAGGGCGCCTGCGTTGCTCTGCCCATCCAAGCGATCTCAAGACATGACATTCACACTCAGGTTGTTGGCCCCAGCGGTTTTGTTGCTGGCCCTCGTGGGTTGCGCTTCGCCCAACCACAAAGCGCCCGTTGAAGACCGTGGCCGTGTGGGCAGCTCAGTTGGCGGATCCAGTTCTGCCAATTCGGCGCCAGCCAAGGTGCTGCCGGGCGCCGAAAACGCCGGCAAGCCCGGCTACTACACCGTCAAACCCAACGACACCCTGATCCGCATCAGCTTGGAAGCCGGTGTGTCCTGGCGCGACATCGCCACCTGGAACAACCTCGACAACCCCAACCTGATCGAAGTTGGCCAGGTCTTGCGCGTGGTGCCGCCTGGCGTGGATGCGCCAGTGGGCATTGCGTCGGCCAAACCCGTGACTTCGCCCAAGATCGAAGCCCGTGGCTTGGATGCCAAGAGCGCCCCCAAGTCGGTCACGGCAACAGCGGCTTCTGGCGGCGCTGCGGCGTCGGGTGCCGTTGCCGGCTCGGCCTCCGGCGGCGCCTCATCGGCAGCGGTCACGCCCAGCGCGTCCGCTGCACCTTCGGTCGATGCCAAAGACAGCCGCGATGCCGACGAGCCCAGCTGGGTCTGGCCTGCTGCTGGCCCCACCGTGGGTGGCTTTGAAGAAGGCAAGCGCAAGGGCTTGGCCATTGGCGGCAAGGCGGGTGACCCGGTTGTGGCCGCTGCCGATGGCCGCGTCGTGTATGCCGGATCTGGCCTGCGCGGCTATGGCAACTTGGTCATCATCAAGCACAGTGGCGACTACCT
>JAVLFO010000570.1:0-4290 GCA_046052805.1 Aquabacterium sp.
GTGTCGAGCGGGTCAGCAACGAAAAGCAGCATCATGGGGTGTCATCCAAAGGGGCAGGGCGAGCCCTGAAGTTTTCCACGAACAGCGCCAGCGTGCCGGCCACCAAGCCCCAAAAGGCCGAGCCCACGCCCAGCAGGCTCACGCCCGACAGGGTCACCAGGAAGGTGATCACGGCGGCTTCGCGGTAGCGCTCGTCACGCAAAGAGGTGGCCAGGCCGTTGCCAATGGTGCCCAGCAGGGCCAGGCCCGCCACACCCATCACCAAGGCCGGCGGAAAGGCGGTGAGCACGCCGGCCACCGCGCCGCCTAACAAACCCATGGCGATGTAGAACAGGCCGGCCATGATGGCGGCGGTGTAGCGCTTGTCTTTGTCAGCGTGGGCGTGCGGGTTGAGCACGATGGCCGCTGTGATGGCCGCCAGGTTGAAGGCATAGCCGCCAAAGGGCGCCATCAACACCGTGGTCACCCCCGACCAGGTCATGAGGCGGGACACCGACGGCTGGTAGCCCGAGACGCGGATGGCCGACACGCCCGGCACCGCCTGCGAGGCCATGGTCACGATGAACAGCGGCAAGCCCATGCCGATCACGGCGTGCCATGACCACTGCGGCGTCACCCACACTGGTTTGGCCAGGTCCCAACGCAAGGCGTCGGTGTTGAGTTGCCCTTGCGACCAAGCCACCAGCGTGCCCACGATCAACACGCCCAGCACCGCGTAGCGCGGCCACCAGCGCTTGCCCACCAGGTAGGCCAGCAGCATGCACAAGATCAAGGCGGGCTGCGGCGTGGCGGCTGCAAAGGCCATCAAGGCGAATTTGGTCAGGATGCCGGCCAGCAGTGCCGAAGCCAGCGCCACCGGGATGCGGTCCATCACGCGGGCGAACCAGCCGGTGGCGCCGCACAGCCACATCAGCACGCCACACACCAAGAAGGCGCCGGTGGCCTCGGGCAGGCTGACGCCGGCTGCGGCGCTGGCGATCACAGCCGCGCCCGGTGTGGACCATGTGATCAAAATCGGCGAGCGCGTCCACAGCGACAAACCCAGTGTGCTCAGGCCCATGCCCAGTCCCAAGGCCAGCACCCACGAGGTGATCTGGTCGGGCGATGCACCCAGCGAGCGCGCCGCATGAAAAATCAGCGCAATCGTGCTGGTGAAGCCCACCAGCGTCGCCACGAAGCCCGCCGAGATGGCCGCCAAAGACGTGTCTCTGACGACCTGGGCGGGCGATGGCAGGCGCTGGCTCAGATCTCCACCTTCGAGCCCAGCTCCACCACGCGGTTGGTGGGCAGGCTCAAGAAGTCGGCCGCACCCGCGGCATTGCGGTGCATGCTGGCAAACAACTTTTCACGCCATGGCGCCATGCCGCTGCCGATGGTGGGGATGACGATGTCGCGCGACAAGAAGTAGCTGGTCTCCATGTCGTCGATGGTCACGCCGTGCGACTTGAGCAGCTTGAGCGCCTCGGGCACATCCGGCTCGTTTTTGAAGCCCAGGTGCAGCATGACCTGCCAGCAGTCGTTGCCCAGCGGTTCGACTTCCAGGCGCTCGTCCAAGCCGATCCAAGGCACCTCGTGGGCCTTGACCGTCACGAACAGGTTCTGCTGGTGCAGCACTTTGTTGTGCTTGAGGTTGTGCAGCAAGGCATTGGGCGTGGTCCCGGCATCGGCGTTCAAAAACACGGCAGTGCCGCTCACGCGCAAGGGCGGGCTAGAGAAAACGGCCTCCAAGAAGGGGTGCAGGTCGATGGCGTCCGAGCGCAGACGCTCGCTCAACAGGTGGCGGCCATCGCGCCACGTCATCATCAGGCTGAACATGACTGCACCGATCAGCAGCGGGAACCAGCCACCGTCCACCACCTTGAGCACGTTGGCGCCAAAGAACATCAAGTCGATCACGAAGAACACGCCCGTGGCAGACAAGCACAGCCACATCGGCAGCTTCCAGGCAAACCGGATCACAAAGAAGGTCAACACCGTGGTGATGAGCATGTCGATGGTGACGGTGATGCCGTAGGCCGCGGCCAGCTTGCTGCTCGAGCCAAAGAAGATCACGGCCAGCACGATGCAGCCGTACAGCGCCCAGTTCACAAAGGGCACGTAGATTTGTCCGGTTTCGTTCACCGAGGTGTGCAAGATGCGCAGGCGCGGTAAGTAGCCCAACTGGATCACCTGTTTGGTGACCGAAAACGCCGCCGAGATCAAGGCCTGCGACGCGATCACGGTGGCGCATGTGGCCAGCGCCACCAGCGGGTAGAGTGCCCAATGCGGGGCCATCTCGAAGAAGGGGTTCCCGACGTTTTCGGGGTGCTGCAAGAGCATGGCGCCCTGGCCAAAGTAGTTCAGCGTCAGCGAAGGCAGCACCAGTGAGAACCACGCCAGGCGGATGGGCGCTTTGCCGAAGTGGCCCATGTCGGCGTAAAGCGCCTCGGCCCCGGTGGCACACAAAATGACCGAGCCCAGCGCGATGAAAGCCATGTGCGGGTGCTCAAGCACGAACATCAGCGCGTGGTGTGGGCTCAGGGCCGCGAGCACTGCGGGGTTCTCAAGGATGTGCTGCAAACCCAACACGGCCAGCACCACAAACCACAGGGCTGTGATCGGGCCAAAGAACTTGCCAATGCCACCCGTGCCGTGTTTTTGCACCATGAACAAGCCGGTCAGCACAATCAGGGTGATGGGCACCACGAAGCGCTCTAGCCCCGGCGCAGCCACCTCCATGCCCTCGACGGCCGACAGCACCGAGACCGCCGGCGTGATCACGCCATCACCAAAGAAAATGGCGGTGCCAAAAATGCCCACAGCCAGAAGGCGTGAGCGCAGCACGGGCTTGTCTTTCACGGCGGTCGAGGCCAAGGCCAGCATGGCGATCAGGCCGCCTTCGCCGTTGTTGTCGGCCCGAAGGATCAGCGTCACGTACTTCAGCGACACGATCACCATCAGCGTCCAGAAAATCAGCGACAAGATGCCGTAGATGTTGCCTGGGCTCAGGGGCACATGCCCGTGCGCAAACACTTCTTTGAGTGCATACAGCGGGCTGGTGCCGATGTCGCCGTAAACGATGCCAATGGCGCCGAGCGTGAGCGCAGCCAGTTGACGACCAGAGGGCGAAGCGTTGGGACGGTGTTGCACAAAGACGGGGCTGAATCGACAGAGCGCCCATTCTGCCCGTGTTCTGACGTCGTTTACACGTGTTGCCGCGCCTTGCGCATGCGGCGACGGGCAGCCAGTGTCAAGCCCGTCATGCCGAGGGCAAGCATGGCCGCGCTGGACGCTTCAGGCACGGCGGCCGCCGGGGCTGACTTGACCGTGAACGTGGATGTGATGGTGCCGAAGTCGGTGCCCTTGGTGACCAAGGCGGCCAGGGAGCCCAGACCCAATGATTTGGTGATGTAGTCAATGCCGTTGGTGGTCAGGTAGATGCCCGACAGCGTGCTGCTGAAGGTGCCTGCACCATTGATGATGGACGAGCCCGTCACCGTTTTGACGGTGAAGAAGTCCAGTTGTGACCGGGCGCCGATGTCGCCCAGCACAAGGCCCGTGCCTTGAACATCGGCATACAGTGTTTTGGTCGTGGCATTCCAGGTCAGGTTTTTGACGTCCAATGTGCCGCCCGTCATCAGGCCGTTCTTTTTGGCCACTTGGCGCTCGCCCCCGGTGGTCGCTGCCAACAAAATCGCGCCGGTGCCGCTGTCCAGCGTGAGTTTGGTTTCTGGCGAAGTGGAAACGCCATCCAGTGCATCAAAGAGCGTGCCAGCCAGCCCCGAGGTCACCACGCCGCCCGTGGCGTCGTTCGCCACCTTGCTGTCGGAGTATGTGAATGTGGATGTGCCGGTGAACAGGTAATTCGAGCCTTTCAGCGAGAACACCTCAGAGGCGTTGGCAACCACCGAAGCCGCCTGGGCCAGACCGGCCATGCCTAACATGACGGCGCCCAAGCCGGTGTTCAGCGCTTGTGTTCGTGACAATTTCATGATGCGGTCCCCTTTCAAATGAACGTGATTTCATGCTGCGGCAAAACGGCTTTGCCAATATGTATGCATACTGTGTCACGTTAAAAGAAATGGGTTGTGATAACTGTCACTTTCCCTGAATCGAGGGGGTAATTTTCCCGCTTTTAAATATATTCCCGAATTACATTGAATTTATGTCGTTAATCGAAAAATAATATCGAGGTGCCATTCACAGGCCTCGCATCAGGCGTAAACCTCGGCATTTGGGTCGGTGGCTTCGAGCTCATAGCTGGCGGCCAACATGGCCAGTCGCGCGATCACGCCATACATGTAAAAGCGG
>JAVLFO010000571.1:0-3433 GCA_046052805.1 Aquabacterium sp.
CACCCTTCGGCCAGCCGCAAGCGGTGGCGCTCGGTGCCTGGAGCCCTGCAAAAACACCCATGCAAAACAAAAAAGCCCAAGCGAATCAATCACTTGGGCTTGTCTTATCCTGGCGGAGAGGGCGACCTCCCCATGATGCGTATAAGCTGTTGATTTACAACATCTTTGCTCCTCACCATCACTGCCGTTACCCGGAAAATTACCCGCAGCGACCGTGTGTTGGCGATTCTAGGCCAATGGGGACTTCCTCGCACCCGTAAAGACAAGCAGGGAAATAAACTCCGGTCATGACCTTCACGCCAACTGACCCAGACGTGAGCGCCGAAGTCCGAGGCATGACCCCTGTCGGTGCGGCCAGATGGCTTGCGGACCACGCCCCATCTGACACCAGAGCAGAACAAGCCCGGGAGGTTTTAGCCTCTCTTGAGCGCCTAACTGCAAGCGGCTTGCCGCTGACACTGTGGATTGTCGAGGCTTACGAGGACGTCCCCCGACAGATGCTCGACCACCGGGGCATGGCATGTCGTCTCTCGGCCGAGCCGGGTGCGATGACCTACACCGCCCTCATCAACGGCCCCAGCGTCACTGGCAAGGAAGGGGCCACACAGGATGTGCTTCTGGCCGTCCTAACTGACTTGGTCGAAATCACCGAAGGAACGGTGCAGTTCGTCTGCCGGGATGAGTTACGGGTGGGAGAGGCCGAGGCGAACTTGCTGGCAAGGCTGGGAAGTAGCCAAGACCTATGGCCCGGCCTCCGCTGCACTGCCGTGCAGCGCCCATCCGGAGAACAGGTTGCTACTAGCCAGACTGAGGAACGAGAACTCAGCGACGAGCCCGGTACCTCGGGGAGCATCACCACTGAATACATCGACAAGAACGGCAAGCCAGCGCAGATCACGTTCCTCCACGTGTCTGAGAGGATGTTCAGTGATTGGCAAAGTTTCATACGCATGACTTAACCGGCTGGAACGATGTGCACCCGCTCTGGGTCGCCCCGACTTCCGGAGATCATCACATCACAAAAGCATTGGGTGCAGCAAGCATGACTATTAAAAAATTGATTTTAGTAATTGCAGTATTTTTTGTTGCAAACGCACAAGGCCAGCAGGTAAAAATCAGCACACTCCCGAGCCCGTTCACCATCATGGATATGAACAATTCGGGAAATATGGTACTTTCTACCAGTAATGCATTTTCACTTTGGGATGGATCAGGCCTTACCGCGCTACCGATGGATTACGCTGGAACAATAAACGATCAAGGCGTGGTTCTTGGATCATCGAGTAGCGGAGCACTTCCTCAGTACGTTTACTCAGCCCCAGCATATTACCTTAACGGCAAGCTTAATAAACTCAATTTCCCAACCCTCCCCCTCCCACAGGATCAGGATTTCCCAAGCACCGGCCAAATCGGCATGTATAGGTATGACAACTACCAGGGTTACAGTGGATTTCTTTGGTCCATCGACGGCAACGGATTGCTCGTCGGGACAGTTGAGAGGTATTACAGCTACAAAGAAAACTGCTATTACCCCAACAACCCCGGCGCAGCTTGCGGGGTTTTCCTAACACCCCCCGAGAGGACATACTATCGATACTACTGGGATGGAATCAGCGAATCACCAGTTGATCCCAAGGATGCAGCCATTACCGGCATTTTTACGTCGACAGCCAATCACTCAGGCCAGTACGCTGGGCTTTTCGATATTGATCCTAACGCGTACCTCACTCAAGCTGATCGGGAAGCTGGATGGCGCGTAGATCACATGTTCAAAATGGTCAGCTCGCAGGGGTTTGGATATGGCGTGGCTTACAACGCAGCAACCGGCCAAAGCGGACTGTACTCATTCGATGCTTTGAATGTTCCTGAGCCGCAATCTGGTTTACTCGCCCTAGCTGGGCTGGCATGCTTGCTGTATCGCCGCTCACAACCCAAAGTTGAGAGGGACTGAAAACCAACCTTGCTATGTATTAAATACAAGCAAAAGCCCCGCCAAGGCGGGGCTAGTTCATGCTGGTTGGCCTACTCGGTTAGTCTGCCAACTCAGCCTCAACCTGCCTTGCGCCGTTCATCCACGCAGCCTCCAGAGCCGCGCACAGCGTACCGAGAGCTTGGATTTCGGCGTCTCCAGACTGCCGCGCCAGGGTGGCAAGGGTATCGAGGTTTTCGACTGCCGCACTGCGGTTTTTGCCATCCACGAAAAAGGCTTTCCAGGCGTTCAGAGATGCGATGATTTGAGCTTTGGTCATGATTAATTAATCCATTCCGTTGAGTGATGTACCGAGCGCTTCGGCACGGGACGGAATCTAGCAGAATGCCGGAACCCAAGGCGATTTACTGTCCTGCACATTTCGTCGCTGTATGCCAAATATGGCCCGATTATTCTCCGTGCGCCGGGCTGGATTGGCGCAAAAACCCCACCCCCCGGGGGGTGCCGGTGGGACCGCGCTTGCCAATGGCGTACCCCCCTCTCCGGTGTGGCTCTGCACAGAAACCCACCCCAAAATTTGGCTCAACTCTGACTAATCCTTTGTTAACTAATTGACAGGCTACACGCAGTACGCTCTGGCTTCGCGGGCTACTCCTCCTACAAATACAAAAATACTGCAGCCACTCAACGGTACGCTGTCGCTTGGAATATCCTTCGGTCTCCGTATGCTGCACCGGGTCATACCATCACCGTCAGCCCCGCACCGATTAACTGCGCTACGCCTTCAGGGGGTGCAAAGGAGACCGCAGGGGCGATTTCCGGGGCCGCTAGAGGCGAATGGTGCGCACAGCATTGGGGGGCCTCAGACTGGCTTGTTGCGGGGATGTCTGCTGGCCTGCAAGCACCCCATCGTAGCGATTACTCGATCAGGTCTGAGAGGGGCAGCAGGTCAACCAGTGCCGGGTATTTCTTCGTCAAGCGCACCGCACCGGCTTTGCCCAGCCCATCGCGCAGTGTTTCGCGCAGCCAGTCCCCGCGCTCTGCCAAGGCATTTGGGTGCCCAGCCAGCTTGCGCAGGTAGCACATAACCAGGAAGGCTTGTACGCCCTCGGAGGTGAAGCCCTCCGCTGTCTCTCGTGCGAACTCCACAAATGCAGAGGCGAAGTAAATCAGCAGCGCTGCGGAGGTTGCGTCCAACTGGGTGTCATGTGCGAGGTCGTTGCCGCGCTTTACGTGGTGCTCAAGCGGAAACCCCAGGTAAGTGATGTTCACCGCTAGGGACAGGAGGGCTTGCAGGTCGTAAGTGGTGGGGTCGGTCTTCCAGGCACCCCCCAGGGCCTCTAGATGCCTGTATGTGGTGGCGGCTAGATAGCGGACGCTGTCAGGTGCGTGGGTGCGCTCCAGCAGATCGGCTTTGAACGCTACGAGCAATTGGGCTCGGTCGTCCTTGGAGCCTGGGATGATGGCGGTCTGAGGGGTCGTGGTGGTTGGCGTTGTGGGCAT
>JAVLFO010000572.1:0-4653 GCA_046052805.1 Aquabacterium sp.
AGAGAGTCCAGCGACACCTCGTAGCCATGCGCGTTGGCCAAGTCACACAGGCTTGTCTCGCTTGGCACAAAGCCTTGGCGGAAGGTCAAGGTCACCGACAAGATGGGATGCGTGGGCAACCACCGCTCCAAGCTGCGCACCCACTCCATCGACAAGGCACACACCAGGGCCAGCAAAATGGCAGCGGCGTAAAAGCCGACGCCCAACATGATGCCGATGGCAGCAGAGGTCCAAATTGACGCGGCCGTGGTCAAGCCCGTGATGCGCCGGCCATCTTTCATGATGACCCCCGCACCCAGAAAGCCGATGCCGGTGACGATGCCTTGAATGACGCGGGTGGGATCGCCCCCGGCAGCCAAAGCCTGCCCACCGTACCAATAGGCTGGTAAACCCACCAAGACCGTCAAGCCCGCTGAGGTCATGCACACCAAGCCATAGGTGCGCATGCCGGCCGCACGGCCTCGGAACGAGCGCTCGTAGCCCACCAGCATGCCCAGGAAAAGCGCACCCAGCAGGTTCAAGAGAATGAAGACGTTGGCGCCCAAAAAAGAGGATGACCAATAGGCTTGCAAGTGGGGGTGTTCAATGGGCAACATCGGGAAGAGCTGATGATCAACAGAAGAAGGCCAGGCGACGGGAGCACCGATCATGGCGCCCCGAACCAGCCACGTCAAAGCTTGAAAACGCCATCGTCAAACGCAGCGGCGAAGGTGGCGGCATCTTGCTGTGTCTGCACCGCAAACGCGTGCGATGCCTCGAGCAACTTGCGCTGCCACTTTTTGCCCTGAGCAAAGTCGATCAGCTCGTCGGTGATGGCTGAACCTTGCCGACCACCGCTGCGCAATTGGGCCCAGGCCACCACACTGGCCATGGTGATGATCACCTTTTCGATCTCTGACAGCGACTGCTTGGTGCCGTTGATCGAAACGCGGTCTTCAGATGGCTGCAAGCCCCGCAACACAAAGGGTTGGTGCTCGACCACCACTGGCTGCAAGAAGGCCATGGGCACGGCCTGCATGCGACGCTGCACCTCAACGATGCGGTGTGCGTGAGACACCCACTTGGGCTGCTTGAACTTCAGATAGGGCGCCAAGGCAGACGGCCGTGCCGCTTTGAGGTCGAGCAGGTAGTTGCCATGCGGTGAGCCTTTACCTTGCACCAAGATGACATAGCGTTCGACGCCCAAGCTCCCCGTGCCTGCGATGCGGCGGGCCACATCCAGCATCTTGTAAAACCCCGGGTGAGGCTGGGTCGGTGCGAAGGCCTGCATGAACGCCATCACCTTGTCGCGCTGAGCTGCCGATGCGGGCAAAGCCCTTTTGCCATCGAGCTTCAAAACGCGCCGCTTGCCTTTGAGCTCGGTACGGTCATCTAAAAAATCCATCCGCTGGCGGTCACGAACCTTGTCGAACAAGTCCTTGACCCGTCCATGCGCAGTCTGTGGTTCCACCCAAAGCGCCTTGCCCATGGTCAGGGCCTTGCCGTAGCTGTGCAGAAAAGCCTCGCACAAGGTCTGCGCCTGGCCGGGCTTGAGACCCAAGCTCTTGGCGCCCACGCGAAGGCTGGTGAGCATGCGCACCACGTCCCAACTGGCAGGGGCCAATGCGGCTTCGTCGAAGTCGTTCAGATCGAAATAGGCCAGGCGATCGTCGCCTTTGTAGCTGCCAAAGTTCTCAAGGTGCAAGTCACCACACGACCAAACCAAGGGCGCCGCTTTGAAAATACCGCTGCTTGGCAAGCGCTGGTAGAACAGATGACACGCGCCGCGCAAGAACACAAAGGGGTCGCTGCGCATGGCCTGGTACTTGAGGCTCAAGCGCTCGGGATCACGCCCTTGGTTGAATTGGGCAATCGCGTGCAAGATGTCCATGGTGTGCCTCCGAGTACCGGCCAAAACAGCTTACCAGCGTCGTGATTCAGCCCGAACGATCCAACATGATTCTTGAAATAGCCCAACTGCAAGTGCGGCCAGGTCAGACCAGCGAGTTTGAAGCGGCCTTCGATGTGGCGCAGCACATCATTTCGTCGATGCCGGGCTATTTGGGCCACGAGCTTCAACGATGCGTGGAACAAGACCACCATTACATGCTGCTGGTGCGCTGGCTAACAATCGAACACCATGAGCTTGGCTTTCGGCAGTCTGACCAGTACCAAGCATGGCGCAAGTTGCTGCACCACTTTTACGACGCGTTCCCAACCGTGCTTCACTACAGCACGGTTGCCGGCGCTTGAACGCGGCCCAAGTGACTGAATGCCCGCAGCGCTCAGCGGCTCCAGCGCTGGCTGCGCGCGTACTCACGAAAACCCATGCGCCGGTAAATTTGCTCACCCATGTGTGATGCCTGCAGCGTGATGCCTCGTGCACCGCGCTCGAAGGCCACCTGGGTGGCCATGGCCGTGCAAGCCGCGCCCAAGCCAGCGCCACGCGCCTCTGGCCGCGTACAGACCCAGTAAAGGCCAGCCATTTCGCCAGTGTGCAAAGCCATGGCCGCTGAGACCGCCTGCCCCGCCGCGTCCCGGGCCAGCACGATGCTCACGACAGGCGACAGCACCGCGCTTCGCTGGGCAAAGTAGGCAGGCGTCAGAAAGCTGGGCAGACCCAGTGAGGCGTAAGACTGCGCGCACACATCAACGAAGCCCGAGACATCGGCATCGGTTTCGGCCAGCCCCAAGGTCCACTGCGAACCAAGGGCTGGGACGGCCATGGGTGCATCGGCAAGCATGGCGGGCACATCGCTCTGGCACTGGTAGCCCCTTTGGGCCAGCAGCTCGTTCAGGTCGGCGTCGAGTCGGCTGTTGGTCTGTACCGCGTATGGGTTGGTACTGCCACCAAAAAAACGCTCGGTGTGGGCCAAAGCCTCAGCGGCCGAAAGCGCGTTGCTGGTGCGCAAAGCCCAGTTTTGAAACGGTGCCGGAATGGGCAAGCTGCCCCGATGGCACAGCAGGCCATCGCTGTCGAGCAAGGCAGCGCCCTCTTGCCATGGGTGGTGCAAGCGCGCGACCGCCGCCAGGTTGGCGTCGGCCAAGTCTTCCAAATTCGTCGCTTTCGGCATGTGCTCACTCCTGGTTTGATGTGTGTTGCCCATCACCTTAGCAGCGCTTGCTTCAGCCGGTCATGCGATCGCGCTTGGCCAGTTGCGGAAACCATTTCCACCACAGCCCTGCAATGGCCACGGAGCCAATACCGCCCAGGACCACGGAGCCCACGGCACCGAATGCCGCGGCCGTCATGCCGGACTCAAATTCACCAAGCTGGTTAGATGCACCAATGAAGATGGAGTTGACCGCCGCCACGCGGCCACGCATGGCATCGGGTGTTTCGAGCTGGGTCAGGGTCAAACGCGTGACGACGCTGATGTTGTCTGCGGCGCCCGTGATGGCCAGCATCAGCATGGACAGCCCAAAGCTGTGCGAGAGGCCAAAGCCCAGCGTGGCCAAACCAAAGACCGCCACCGCCATCAACAGGCGCGAGCCCACACGGCGCTCCAGCGGCCAGCGTGTCAGCACCAGCGACATGAGCAGCGCACCGACCGCCGGCGACGCGCGCAACAGGCCCAAGCCCACGGGGCCGGTGTGCAAGACGTCACGGGCAAAAATGGGCAGCAAGGCAGACGCGCCGCCCAACAGCACAGCGAACAGATCCAGGCTGGTCGCGCCCAACAGCACCTTGCGCTCCCACACAAAGGTCAAGCCCGCGAAGACGTCTGACCAAGAGCTGGCTTGCCGCGTGGGCGTGAAGGGGTAATGCACGGCCAAGGCCAAGCCGCCGGCCAGCATCAACAGTGAAGTGCACAGGGCATAGACGGTGCTCGCCCCGGCGGTGTAGAGCAAGCCGCCCAGTGCTGGCCCACTGATGACTGCGATCTCCATGCCGCTGGCGCTCACGGCAATGGCACGTTGAAGCCATTCGCGAGGCACAAGCAAAGGCGTGAGCGCCTGCTGCGCAGGCATCTGGAAGGCGCGGGCCACGCCCAGCAGCACCGACAGCGTCAAGATCAGGCCACGGCTGGCGTGGTCTGTTTGCGTGGCCCACCACAGGCCAGCGGCCACGCCGCCTTGCACCAGCATGCACAGCGCAAAGATGCGCGCGCGGTGATGCCGGTCGGCGATGTGCCCAGCCGGCAGCGTCATCAACAGGGCGGGCACAAACTGGAAGAGCCCGACCAGCCCGAGATCCCAGGCCCTCCCGGTGAGGTCGTACATGTGCCAACCCACCGCCACCATCAGCATCTGATTGGCCATGATGCCCGCCACGCGAGACAACCAAAAACGGGCAAAGGGCGTGTGGGTCGCGAGGTCGCGCAAAGGGCGATGGGACATCAGAGTCAGCTTTCAAAAAGGCTTTCAGGCCTTTGCCATTTTCCCTCTGACGCCCGTTGAGCGCTGCGTAAAGAAGTACGCCTCCCCTTCGCCCTTACGGGAACCTCAAGTCCAAACCAAGCCTGGTGGCAAGGAAGAAGGTAACCAGGCCCAGGCCCAAAAGCGCGAGCAAGAAAAGCGCGGCCACTTTGCCGGCTGCACGCAGTACGTCACGCTTCTTTTCCTGCGTCTCTTTGTCGAAATGCCACTTGATGGCAAAGAACATCCCGGTGCTGAGCACCAGCGCCTTGAATGTGATGAATGCGATCGGGATCCAGTCCATCTTGTCGATGA
>JAVLFO010000573.1:0-3285 GCA_046052805.1 Aquabacterium sp.
CTGGTGGTGGGCCTGGACGGCCCCATCCACACCGACCGCGACGGCCGCATCAAAGTGCAATTCCATTGGCAGCGCGGCACTCAAAGCAGCCATCGCCTGAGCCACACCAGCACAGCGGACGAGTCTGACAACGCGCCTGCGTCAGATGCCTCAGGCACCTGGGTTCGCGTGGGCCAAAGCTGGGCCGGTGCCAACTGGGGCGGCGCCTTCACGCCCCGCTTGGGGCAAGAGGTGATCGTGGCCTTTGTCGAGGGCGACATCGACCGTCCTGTGGTCATCGGCTCGGCCTACAACGGACAGGGCGCGGCAGACGCCCAAGGCAACAGCGTGGCGGCTGGCGCGGCCCAGGCCACTGGCAATGCGCCCGCGTGGTTTCCGGGTGGACAAGGCCAAGGCGAACTTGAAGGCCACGCCCACAAGGCCACGCTGAGCGGCTTCAAGAGCCAAAGCCTGGAGGCTTCGCAATCGGGTGTGGGAGGCCACAACCAGCTGGTGTTCGACGACAGCCCCGGCCAAGGCCGCGTGCTGGCCCACACCACCCAAAGCCAGACCTGGCTGCAAATGGGCCACCTGCTGCAACAGCAGGACAACCAGCGCCTGCAAGCCCGAGGCCACGGCCTGGAGTTGCACACCCAGGCCCAAGGCGCGCTGCGCGCAGGTCAAGGCCTGCACATCAGCACCCATGCCCGACCGGGCGGCACCAGCACCGCCCAAGGCCAGCCGAGCAACACGCGCGAGGCGCAAAGCCAATTGCAGGGTCATGCCGACTTGCTCAAAGCCTTGGCCGACAACGCCCAAGCACAACACGCGCAACTGCCCAACGAGCCTGCGCAGCTCAAAGCCCATCAAGCCCTGCTGGCCACCGTGCGCAGCCTGAGCGGCGTCCAGTCTGAACAAGGCCGCAGCGACAGCGAGCCCACGGCCCCTGGCGCCATGGTGGCCATTGATGGTGGGCATGGCAGCATCCCCATCACCCAGCGCCCGGACGTGGTTTTGAGCGCCGCAGCCAGCATCAGCAGCGCCACCCCGGCCAACACCGTGCTGGGCGTGGGGCAGCACACCACCATCACCGCCGGCCAAGACACCAACCTGCTGGCCCAGCGCCACCAAGCCTGGGCCGTGAAAGACGGCATCAGCCTGTACACGCGCGGTGAGGCCAAGGGCGGTGAGCGGGCCGTGCAGGACGTCGGGCTGAAGCTGCACGCTGCCAGCGGCAACGTCAGTACCCAAGCGCAAAGCGGTGCGTTCACCTTGACCGCTGAAAAAGCCATCGACGTGCAGAGCACGGCGGCGAACATCACCATCAGTGCGCCCAACAAGATCGTGCTCAACGGCGGTGGCGGCTATATCAAGATCGAAGGTGGTGATATTGAGATGGGCACCCAGGGGGCGGCGAGTTTTAAGGGGGCGATGAAGGAGTTGAGTTCGGGCAGCAGTGCGTCTCGCGTAGGCGTGGCCATGCCTGTTCCGGTCGATCTGCCCGATAGGGCGGACACCAGGTTCAGCCACACGCCCAGACTTGATACTTCAATTCTGGACAGCGGAATCAAGCCCGAGGACTTGGTGGCTCGTACCTACTCAGCGTCCGGCGAACTGCTGCACTCCGCCAAATTTGATGCCTTTGGAGAGGCCCAAACTTACTTTGCGAACGGCATTGAGTCCCTGTTCTGCGTTGTTTCCAAGCAGGACGACGCTTGGATTGTGGTTAGCTCAGACCGTCCGCCGTCGTCAACGGTACCGAATGAAATTCAGTTTGTGGATTTGTCCTGATATGAAGATGCTCTTCCGTCTCATTGTTTTATGCTTAGCTGGCCTGAATACGGTCTCCGCGCAGGCTGCGGATGTCGGTTACATCAAGTTAAGGGAATTCAGCGGATTTCGACTGACCTTGCTTTCCACCAATGAGGTCGAGAAGGGCAACATTTGTGTTGCTGGGTACGCTTTTGATCCAGAGGCAGCGAAATCGATTGCCGTTGGTTTTGTTTTGAATCCCCGAACATTGGAGGTGCCTTGGGCAAAGGTGGTGAAGCCAGCCGGGGAATTTCATCAGAACCGATTCACGGGCTGCTTCGCCGCAGCTGGCAAAGTTTTCTTTTTGGAAGAGTCCGACACGCAGGCGTCGGCTGAACTGAGTCAGGGCATGATTCATCTCAGTTCGGTCTCAAGTTCGAGCCCGGGTGTGGTTGAGCGGCGCAAAATTTGGGTGGAGGGTAAACGCAATTGGTTGGTTGGCTTGTTGGCAGACAGCGCCAGGGTGACGATTGTCTTGGGGCATGACCCCGGAGATGGGATCCCAGATGTCGAAATGACAGCACACCAGTTTGCTCGTGAGACCTTAGTTGCGGAGCCTGTCATCACGGTCCGGTATGGGGCTTTTCTCTCCGGATCCCATGTGACATGGGATGGCAAGAAATTGGTGATTGCCGGGCGATTTGCGAAGTCCGGTTTAGAGATTGACGCAGCCATGACGAAGGCAGCCATATCTCGGGCTGGGAACTATATCTGGGCCAAGTCAATGTCGTCAGACGTGATCATCGGCGGGCCGGATAGACAGGGGCGCCTATTTGAGATGGTACCGAACAGCGAAAGCGGGATGGTGTCTATTGCTGACGTGCTCGGTGCCGCCAAACCAGGAATTCAATTGACGCTGCCAGACCGAGGCTGCGTGCCTCAATGGTTATTGCCGGGTGTCGCGCTGATCAGCAAGGCGTGCGACAAAAACGTGCTAACGATTCAGAGCCTCACGAGACCAACTCGAAGTGAGGTCAAGTCCGCATTTCCAAAGGTTGTGCCCGGCCCGAACACGGTACTTTTGTATTCGCCTGTTGAATCCGGCACCGATGGCTACAGGTTTGGGGTGATCGCACCATGACCAATTCTAAGATTGAATTCATCAAGTCGTTGTATTGCGACGCCAAAGCTGTATCTCGTGACACAGGCATGTCTTGGGAGTTGATTTTGGCTCAGGCAGCCCAAGAAACTGGTTGGGGTGAAAAGGTCCTTGCCGGCACTCACAACATCTTCAACATCAAAGCGTCGGGGGCGTGGAGTGGAGAGTCGAAGACCTTCCATGTTTGGGAGATCGTTGGAGGAAAAAAGGTTTGGGTCGATGCGCCGTTTCGTGTCTATCCTGATTACGGTGCCGCGCTGCGTGACCGAGTTGAGTTCTTAAAGCAGAACCCGCGTTACACCAAGGCGGGTCTTTTTGATACTGGAACGGTTGGCACCTTGAAGGGGGAAGCCCTGTCTCTTATACACATCTGACGCTGCCGACGACTAGTCGAG
>JAVLFO010000574.1:0-1906 GCA_046052805.1 Aquabacterium sp.
GTTCGTCGGCAGCGTCAGATGTGTATAAGAGACAGAGCCCCTGCGGCCAACACCCACGCCGACGCCCTCGCCGTCGCGCTCGGCGGATGTCGCCCAGCGCCCCGAACCGGTGTCGCCACGCATCGACGACCCGATGGCCTTGCTGCTGTCCTGCCACGACAAGGTGCGGCGCTTTGCCGACCTGCTGCTGCGGCTGCAACAGCACGCCGCGGTGCACGGCCGCGATGCCCAGGCCCGGGACGCCGCCTTGTCGGTGCTGCGCTACTTTGAAGTGGCCGCACCCTTGCACCACGCCGACGAAGACGAGGACCTCTACCCTGCCCTGCTGGCCCTTGGCGATGCCGGGGCCAGCGCCCGCATCCAGGCTCTGAGCGACGAGCACACCGTGCTGACCGCCCTGTGGCAGCAACTGGCGCCGTGGTTGCGCCACCTGGCGGCCGAAGGCGACCAGGATGGCGGTGTGGATGTCGGTGCCGCAAGCGACCGCGCACCCGCCGATGCAGGCACCACCGCCAGCACCACCGCCAGCGACACCGCCCGCGACTTTGCCGCGCGTTCCCTGGCCCATGCAGAGGCCGAAGAGCGCGAGGTTTACCCGCTCGCCGCACGCTTGTCGGCCGACACGCTGGCGCGCATCGCCCAGGCCATGGTGGCGCGGCGCACGGCCAGCTGAGCGCGTCGCCTGCCTGGGCCGCGCTTTCGCCCGGCCCCCGTCAGGCAGCGTCCGGCAGGGCGCCCTCGCCTCCCACCAAGTGGGCCATCAGCTCGCGCACGCTACGGATCTGGTCGCCGAAGGGCAAGGCCCCTGCTCCGCGGAAGAACAGGCCCTTCTTGACGTCGCCCCGCAAGGCCGCGGCCAGTTGGTTGTCGATGCAGAACTGCCCCCAAGTGGCCAGGCCATCGCGCAAGCCGCATTGCGCCAGGCAATCGAAGGCCTTGGTGCAGCGCGACTTGGCATGGGCCACGGCCTGCAGCTTGGGCTCGGCCTTCAGGTAGCTGGCCAGCCAGGGCGTGCGCACGGCCCGCGCCGGCAGGCCGGCCACGCTGACGAACTCGGCCATGTCCTCGTCGCGGGCCTCGGCCAGCACGCGCTTGAACTCGGGGTGGGCGTCGCCCTCGGTGGTGACGGCAAAGGGCGTGCCCAGCTGCACGCCGGCCGCGCCCAGATCCTGCACGCGCTGGATGTCGGCGAGGCTGCGGATGCCGCCCGCGGCGATCAGCGGGATCTCGCGTTCGATGCCGGCCGCGCGGAAAAAGGCCAGGCATTCGGGGATGACGCGCTCGAAGTCAAAGCGCGGGTCGTTCAGGTCGGCCACCTTGGTCGCACCCAGGTGGCCACCGGCCAGGCGCGGGTGCTCGATGACGATGGCGTCGGGCAGGCGCTGCTTGCGCTCCCATTTCTTGACGATGAGCTGCACGCCGCGGGCGTCCGACAGGATGGGGATGAGCAGGGTGTCGGGGTGCTCGCGGGCCAGATCGGGCAAGTCCAGCGGCAGGCCGGCGCCCACCACGATGGCGTCGATGCCCGAAGCCAGCGCCTGGCGCACCGAGGCGGCGTAATCGGCCACAGCGCGCATGACGTTGATGGCCAGCAGGCCGCGGCCCTGGCTGAGCGCGCGCGCGGCCCGGACTTCGCGGTCGATGGCTTCGAGGTTGGCCGCGTTGATGAGCGCCTTGGTGGCGTCGGTCGGTGGCAGGCCCGAGGTCCGCGCCATGAGGTCCGGGTGGTGGCGACGCAGGTCCACCGAGGACAGCGTGCCCACCCCGCCCCAGCGCGCCACGGTGCCGGCGAGCTGGTGGCCGGACACCCCCACGCCCATGCCGCCTTGGACGATGGGCAGGAGCCGGCGTCCGCCCAGCATCAAAGGCCTGTCTCTTATACACATCTGACGCTGCCGACGAACTC
>JAVLFO010000575.1:0-2915 GCA_046052805.1 Aquabacterium sp.
CCTCAGCGCTTGGTGGCCGCGTGCGCCAAGGCTGGCGTGCGGCGCATGGTGCACGTCAGCGCTTTGGGCATCCAGGGTGGCGCAGCGGGCGATGTGGCCGCCGCGCCATCGGATTACCTGCGCAGCAAAACGCGGGGCGAGCAGGTCTTTCGTGCCGCTGATCTGGACCTGACCGTGCTGCGCCCCAGTGTGATTTTTGGGGTTCACGATCGCTTCTTGAACCTGTTTGCGCAGTTGCAGTGCCTGCTGCCCGTCATGGCCCTGGCCGGCGGTGATGCCCGCTTCCAGCCGGTCTGGGTGGAGGACGTGGCCCAGGCCATTGTCAAAGCCTTGCTCGATGGCAGCACCGCTGGGCAAACCTACGAGCTGGCCGGCCCCACCGTGTACACCTTGACGGACTTGGTCAAGCTGTCGGGCCGTTGGAGCGGCCACGCCCGCCCTGTTCTGCCCTTGCCCCTGGCGGCAGGGCGCTTGCAGGCACGCGCCCTGGGCTTGCTGCCGGGCGAGCCTTTGATGTCGCCCGACAACCTGGACTCGATGAAGGTGCCCAATGTGCTGACAGGCAGCTTGCCCACGCTGGCCGAGCTGGGCATCACCCCGGCGCCTCTGGAAGCGATTGGCCCAGCCTATTTGGGGCGCTCGTTGAACTGGGCCGAGCGCCTGGACCAGTGGCGCACGCGCGCTGGCCGTTGATGGGCCCCGGCCATGAAAAAAGGACCCCGAAGGGTCCTTTTTGCGGTGCGTGAGCGGATCAGGCAGCGGCCATCAAGGCCGAGGTGTCGAACACACTGCTCATGGGCGGCAGGTTCATGACCATGGGCTGAGGGGCGTTTTTCGAAACCTTGACGGGCTTGACGTTCGGGTCGTTTTGAGCGATTTCGGCCTTGTCCCAGTTGCCAGCCGATTCTTTGCCCGACACGGCGATCGAGTAAAACACGCGGAAGGCGATCTTGCGTTCGCCCCAGAAGTCAGCGGCGTCGCGGAAGGCGTCCAGCAACTGCTCGCGGGTTTCGCGGTCGCACTTGTTGCCATCGGGGATGAGTTCGAGCACCACCACGAAGCCAGGCTGCGGACCCGACTTGTGCACCAGGTCGGTGATGCAATCGTAGAGGGCGTCGAGGTTCTTGCCGAAGTGGTCTGGGAACAGGAAGTCGCGCGCGATGATGTCCAACACGTCCTGTTTGTTCTGAGCGGTGCTCAGGTTGGTGTACAGGAAATGCTGGCCAGCCGCATTGGCCGCCTGTTGCAGGTCTTCCGGGCGGTAGGCGCGGATGGATTGAACGATGTTGGGTCGAACGGATTGCAACAACATGATCGCTTGGGGCCCGTGGTGCATTGAGTGTTCTCAGTGCCCTTGCGGGCTAAGTTAGGGTCAAAAGAAAAGGTGTCTGGTGCCGGTGAGATCAGATGGGCAGGTCAACGACGCGGGTCGATGGGGTTGAAGCTGCTGTAGTGATCCGCCGTGTAGTAACAAGTTTCAGGTTGCCGAACATCTTTACCTCCGCACACGATGCGCCGGGCACCTCGATCGCGCTCACCCGGGGTGGGCACGGTGTACTCGCGGTAAAAGCCGCGCGGTTGACGAGGCAAGATGCGTTCCCGGTTGCCAAACACCACGCCGTCTTTGTCGTAGCGAAAGGGACCGCCAGCACGGATGCGCCGGTGGGTGTCTTGGGCCTGCTCAGGCAATGCCGACAACGGCAAGGCTTGTGATGACTCGGCTCGGGTGTCCTGCAGGCTTTCGGCGTACCTTCGGGCTTGCGCTGGGCCTGCCATCGAGAGCGCTGCGGCTGCGACGCACACCACGGCGAACAAGCGGGGTGCAAAGGTTTGCTTGGAAAAAATGCGGAAAGTGCGAGGCACCATTGTTGCTGTCATCCCAGCCTGAGTTGTGAGCCGTACAGCTGTCTCGTCAAAGTCGTGACTCTATCGAAAACGGCCGAAAAGCTCAAGACCCCGCCTGCGTGTTGAACGCATGGGCAGGGCCTTTTGGCGGGGGGTTGACAGCTGGAGCGTGGCGCTCCAGGGGGGGCTGAACCTCAGCGCACGGCGTTGGCGTCGGCCACGGTCATGGCCGTCATGTTGACGATGCGGCGCACGGTGGCCGATGGCGTCAGGATGGTGACCGGCTTGGCCGCACCCAGCAAAACGGGGCCCAAGGCGATGTTGTTGCCCGCCGCCACCTTGAGCAGGTTGTACGCGATGTTGGCCGCGTCGATGTTGGGGCACACCAGCAAATTGGCCTCACCCGACAAGGTGCTGCGGGGCATGAGGTGGGCGCGGTAGTCGGCGTCCAGGGCCGTGTCGCCGTGCATCTCGCCATCGATTTCCAGCCAGGGGGCTTGTTGCTGGATCAGGCCGAGCGCCTCGCGCATCTTCACCGCCGAAGGCTGGTTGCTGGAGCCGAAGTTCGAGTGCGACAGCAGCGCGGCCTTGGGGCGCTGGCCAAAGCGCATCATCTCTTCGGCCGCCATGATGGTGATCTCGGCCAACTGCTCGGCCGTGGGGTCGTAGTTGATGTGCGTGTCCAGCAGGTTCACGGTGCGGCCGGGCAAGATCAAGCCAGTCATGGCCGCATAGGTCTTGACGCCGGGGCGCTTACCGATCACTTGGTCGATGTAGTGCAGGTGCAGGGCCGTGGAGCCCCAGGTGCCGCAGATCAGGCCGTCGACCTCGTTCTTGTGCAGCAGCATGGCCCCGATCAGGGTCAGGCGGCGGCGCATTTCGATCTTGGCCATTTGCTCGGTCACGCCCTTGCGCTCGGCCAGGCGGTGGTAGGCCTGCCAGTACTCGCGGTAGCGGGGGTCGTGCTCGACGCTGACGGCATCAAAGTCCACGCCGGGCTTCATGCGCAGACCGAATTTTTCGATGCGCTGGTGGATCACGTCGGGACGACCGATCAGGGTGGGGCGTGC
>JAVLFO010000576.1:0-2615 GCA_046052805.1 Aquabacterium sp.
CGTGGTGTTGAAGTACCTGCCCGACGAGCGCATTTACTTGGTGGCCGGTGAGCACAAGAACATCAAGCTCACCTACGCCGAAGACCTGCACATCTTGGACAAGCTCTTGCAGCTGCGCTCGCGCAAGACGCTGGAGCGTGCCGACAAAAAGCTGTTGTCTGAGCTCAAGAACAAGGTCATCTTGATTTTCGGTGGCACCAGCGGCATCGGTGCCGAGATGGCTTGTGTGGCCCGCGCCTATCAGGCCAAGGTCGTGTGCGTCAGTCGTCGCACCGGCGTCGAGATCGGTGACATCGAGGCCGTGCGAGCTGCAGTGGCACAGGTGTTGGCCGAGCATGGCCGCATCGATCACATCGTCAATGCCGCAGCCGTCTTGTCCAAGCAGCCTTTGCTCAACATGGGCTACGCCGAGATCAGTGCGGCCATCCAGGTCAACTACATTGGCGCCGTGAACGTGGCGCTGGCCGGCTTTGAGCCGTTGCGGCAAAGCCGGGGGCAGTTGCTCAACTTCACCTCCAGCTCGTACACCTACGGGCGTGCGCAGTACAGCCTGTACAGCTCGTCCAAGGCGGCGGTGGTGAACCTCACGCAGGCTTTGGCCGAGGAATGGCACGTCGAAGGCGTGCGCGTTAACTGCATCAACCCCGAGCGCACCGACACGCCCATGCGCCGCAAGGCCTTTGGCATCGAGCCTCCCGCCACTTTGCTGGACGCCCGGCAGGTGGCCATCCGCGCCTTGCTGGTCTTGCTGGGACAGACCACAGGCCAGGTCTTTGACGTGCGGCGCGACGAAGAGGCCCAGGGCCATCTGGGCTGACCCTGCGCGGGAGTGGGCCCTTTGTGCCGGCCATTTCCAGCCTTTTGCTTGGGCCTTGCCTCACTAGACTGTGATGAAGCTTGGCAGTGCACGCCTGCCTGCCTCAAGCGCACCCATCACACCGCGTGCAAAGGAAGACCCCATGTCCGCCCATCCCGTCCTCATCGCAGAAGGTCCCAGCGACATCGGCAGCCGCCTCTCGCAGATCGAAGCATTCAATGAAGAGGTCAGCCAGGCGGTCGACTCCTTGGTCAACACCATCCTGGAGATCCGCGAGCTTCAGCAGGCCCCCAGCGTCGCACCCACACCGGCTCCCACTCCCAGCCCGGTCAACCAAGAGCTGCTGGAGAAGGTGCAGGAGCTGGAAAGCCAGCTGTCTCAAGAGCGCATCAGCCGTCAGCTGGCCGAGGTCTCCAGGGCGCACCCCAAATCGCGCCGGGTGGTTTTTTTGGGGCGCCGGTCTTTTGTCGACAACGTCAAGTACACCTGGTTGGCCTTCACCGAGCAGGCCAAGCAGCTGGGCATTGACTGCTGGTTTTTGCCGCTGGATCCCGGCGTAGAGCGCCTGGTCACCGAGATGGGCGGACAGTGCCTTCCCGCCAATCAGATCTCGTGGAGTGGCGCCCAGGTGTCCATCTTGTTGAGCGCAGCGGTGGTGGTCAGCGACGACCACCTGATGACCTTGGCGCCCAGCGTGGCGGCCATGCTGGCCGGTGCGCGACATGTGCAGCTGTGGCACGGGGTGGGCATCAAGGACGTGGGTTATGCCAACTTACCCCCCTTGAGTCACTTCACCAGCCACACGGCCCGATTGCTCAACACCTGCGGTCCGTTCTCGACCTTTGTGAGCACCGGCGCAGCCTTGGAGCCGGAGTGGCGGCGCTCGTTTTCCTTTCAGCGCTACGACACATCGGGCTATGCCCGCAACGACGTGTTGTACCGCGAGCCCACCGAGCGCGATCTGGTCAACGTGGACACGGACATGTTGCAGCGCATGCGCCAAACCTTGGCCCGAGGTGCGCGCGTGTTCATGTATGCGCCGACCTTCCGCGACGCGCAACTGGCCAGTTGGATCGTTGAAGTCGAGCTGGACGCGATTGCCAAAGCGACCAAGGAACGGGGCGACTTGCTGGTGCTGAACCTGCACCCTTGCGAACAGCCTTGGCAAACGCAGCTTCAGCGCGCGCTGCCCGGTGTTGCGTTTGTCAAAGAGGGCACCGACCTCTATCCGCTGCTCAAGCAAAGCTCTGCCTTGATCACCGATTACTCGTCGCTGCTGTTTGACTACCTGCACCTGGATCGCCCCATCATCCAGTTCCAGCCGGATCACGAACGTTATGTTTCGCAGTCGCGCAAATTGCATGACGACAAAGAGACCACGCTGGTCGGCCACATCGCCAATACGCCTCGACAGCTGATGCAGCTGCTCCGCCAAGACGCGCTGGAGACGCCAGTGCACCAAGCCAAACGCCGCGAGTTGCTGGAGAGGTTTTATGAGGTCAGAGATGGCCAGTCGGCGCAGCGCCTGTGTCAACTGATCGATGGCGAGGTCAGCGCGCTTGCGCCGCGTCATGCACTGGGCACTGCTGGCTGAGATGAGGTGATGCATGCCAAGCCTTGAAGCAGTGGATCGGGTGCAGGCGCGCTTTGCGTCACAGCAGTGGGGCATCGACGATGTGCCTCAGGCAACAACGGCGCCCGCGCCCGCCTATGCGGTGAACGACGATCACCTGCACCACTTCCAAGGCTGTCTCTTATACACATCTGACGCTGCCGACGAACTCTAGGGTGTAGATCT
>JAVLFO010000577.1:0-2354 GCA_046052805.1 Aquabacterium sp.
GCTGAGTAAGACGGCATCGCCGGTTTTGGCTTGCGCGAAGGCCCAGCGTGTGGCGGCTTCGAGGCTGTCGTGGGCTTGCGTGGGCAAGGGCTCGCCTTGCGCATCGCGGACATCGGCCCGCACCTGATGGATGGCTTTCGCATCACGGCCAATCAGGGCCACGGCACGGGCAAAACGGCCCACGGGCTCGGCCAGCGGTGCGAAGTCCTGGCCCTTGCCATCGCCACCCAGGATCACCACCAGCTTGCCGGTCGACAGGTCGGCCCCCAAGCCCAGCAAGGCGGCCACGGTGGCACCCACGTTGGTGCCTTTGGAGTCGTCGATCGCATCGATGCCTTGCACGGTGGCCACGTGTTCGACACGGTGGGGCTCGCCACGGTATTCACGCAGGCCATGCAACATGGGCGCCAGCGGGCAACCCACCGCCGTGGCCAGGGCCAGCGCAGCCAAGGCGTTCGAAGCGTTGTGGCGGCCACGGATGCGCAGCGCATCGGCGGGCATCAGGCGCTGCAAGATGATCTCGTCTTCTTCGCCCTTCTTGCGCTTGATCGTGGGGTCGGCCTCCAGCGCACGCACCAGCCACGCCATGCCCGACTCGGTGACCAGCCCGAAGTCGCCCGGGTGGCGCGGGGCGTCCAGCCCAAAGCGAACCACATGGCGGTGCACGGTGCGCGCGGGGCGGCCACGGACGCCAGACTTGATCACTTCAGGCGGCGGCACCATGGCGGCAACGACATCGTCATCGCGGTTGATGACCATGGTGGCTTGCCTGCCGTAGATGCGGGCCTTGGCCTCGGCGTAGGCCGTCATGGAGCCGTGCCAGTCAAGGTGATCTTGGGTGATGTTGAGCACCACGGCGGCGTCGGGCTCGAAGTTGCTCACGCCATCGAGTTGGAAACTCGACAGCTCCAGCACCCAGGCTTGGGGCAAGACGTCGAAAAAAGGCTCGGTTGGGGGCGGTGGCGCCAGTTCGATCAGAGGTGCGTCGGCATCGTCGCTCAGCGCTTGGCCGACGTGCCCTTCGTCCGATGCGATGGGCTCGGCAGCATCGGTCGTCTCTCCGGCTGACACCGATTCGTCGGGCAGGGCCTCGACCTCTGAGGGCTCGGGCGCTGGGGCCCTGGCCTCCACCGACATCGGCTCTTTCACAGGCTCTTGCGCCAAAGCCACGCGCAAGGTGTCCATCAAGGTCGGGCCGATGTTGCCGGCCATGCCGACGCGCAGACCCGTGCGCTCGATGAGCTGCGCGGTCAGCGACGTGGTCGTGGTCTTGCCATTGGTGCCCGTGATGGCGACCACCTTGGGCTTGTAGCCCAGGTCTTGGCGCAGGTCGGCCAGCGCAGACGCGAACAGCGACAGCTCGCCGCGCACAGGGATGCCCAGTTCATCGGCACATGCCGTCAGCGCAGCCACATCGGGCGCACCGGGCATCAGGCCAGGGCTCTTGAGCACGAGGTTGACGCCATCGAGCAAGGCCACATCCAAGCCGTGGTGCAAGCTGGCGGCGGGCACATCAGCGGCCAGCGTGGCGGCTTGTGGTGGGTTGGCGCGGGTGTCGGCCACGCGCACCTGGGCCCCGCACTGGGCGCACCAGCGCGCCATGGCCAAGCCCGAGTCACCCAGACCCAGGATCAGCACAGTGAGGTTGCGGAGGTGGTGCATGTGATCGGTGTGCGGCTCAGCGCAGCTTCAAGGTGGACAGGCCCAGCAGGCACAGCAGCATGGTGATGATCCAAAAGCGGACCACGACCTGCGTCTCTTTCCAGCCGGATTTTTCAAAGTGGTGGTGCAACGGTGCCATCAACAAAATACGGCGGCCTTCACCGTACTTTTTCTTCGTGTACTTGAAGTAACTCACCTGCAACATGACCGACAAGGCTTCCAGCACAAACACACCGCCCATGAAAGCCAACACGATCTCTTGCCGCACGATGACCGCGATGGTGCCCAAAGCACCACCGAGCGCCAGCGCGCCAACATCGCCCATGAACACCTGGGCCGGGTAGGCGTTGAACCACAAGAAGGCCAAACCTGCGCCAGACAGCGCGGCACAGAACACCAGCAACTCGCCGGCCCCCGGGATGTGCGGCAGCAGCAGGTATTTGGCGAACACGGCATTGCCCGTGACGTAAGCAAAAATGCCCAAGGAAGCCGACACCATCACCACCGGCATGATGGCCAGGCCGTCCAGGCCGTCGGTGAGGTTCACGGCATTGCTCGATCCCACGATCACCAGGTAGGTCAGGATCACAAAGCCGAACACACCCAGGGGATAGCTGATCTCCTTGAAGAACGGCAGCATCAGCCCCGCCTTGGGCGGCAGGTTGACGTCGAAGCCCGACTGCACCCATTTG
>JAVLFO010000578.1:0-9113 GCA_046052805.1 Aquabacterium sp.
ATTACGACTTCGCCTACAAGCGTCCCTTCACGCCCGACGACTTGGCTGCCATCGAAAAGAAGATGGGCGACTTGGCCAAGAAGGACGAAAAGGTCGAGCGCAAGGTGCTGCCTCGTGACGAGGCCGTGGCCTATTTCAAGAGCTTGGGCGAACACTACAAAGCCGAGATCATCGAGAGCATTCCGGCTGATCAAGATGTGTCGCTCTACAGCGAGGGTGCTTTCACCGACCTGTGCCGCGGCCCCCACGTGCCCAGCACCGGCAAGCTCAAGCATTTCAAGCTGATGAAGGTGGCTGGCGCCTACTGGCGTGGCGACCACCGCAACGAGCAATTGCAGCGCGTGTATGGCACGGCCTGGACGACCAAGGACGACCTGCAGCAGTACCTGACCCGCCTGGAAGAGGCCGAAAAGCGCGATCACCGCAAGCTGGGTCGCGAGCTCGATCTCTTTCACATCGACGAACACGCGCCGGGTGTGGTGTTCTGGCACCCCAAGGGCTGGGCCGTGTGGCAAGCCGTTGAGCAGTACATGCGCCAGATCTACGTCGACAACGACTACCAAGAGGTCAAGGGCCCGCAGATCATCGACAAGACCCTGTGGGAAAAGACTGGCCACTGGGACAAGTACCGCGACAACATGTTCACGACCGAATCGGAAAAGCGCGACTACGCGCTCAAGCCGATGAATTGCCCCGGTCACATCCTGATCTTCAACTCGGGCCTCAAGAGCTACCGCGACCTCCCGCTGCGCTTTGGTGAGTTTGGTCAGTGCCATCGCAACGAGCCCACGGGTGGCCTGCACGGCATCATGCGCGTGCGCGGTTTCACGCAAGACGACGGCCACATCTTCTGCACCGAAGACCAGATCCTGCAAGAGTGCGTGAACTTCACGGCGTTGCTGCAAGCTGTCTACAAGGATTTCGGCTTCACCGACATCATCTACAAGGTGGCCACCCGCCCTGAGCAGCGCATTGGCTCAGACGAAAGCTGGGACAAGGCTGAGCAGGCGCTGATGGAAAGCCTGCGCGCCACGGGCAGCGAGTTCCAGATCGCGCCGGGCGATGGTGCTTTCTACGGCCCCAAGATCGAGTACACCCTGAAGGACGCTTTGGGGCGCCACTGGCAATGCGGCACCATCCAGGTCGACTTCTCGATGCCTGAGCGACTGGGTGCCGAGTACGTGACCGAGACCAGCGATCGCAAGCACCCCGTGATGCTGCACCGTGCCATCTTGGGCTCGCTCGAGCGCTTCATTGGCATCTTGATCGAGCAGCACGCCGGCTCGTTGCCCGTGTGGTTGGCGCCCACGCAAGTGGTGGTGCTCAACATCACCGATGCGCAGGCTGATTACGCCGCTGACATTGCGAAATCGCTGCAGAAGCAAGGGCTGAAGGTGCAGTTGGATTTGCGCAACGAAAAGATCACGTATAAAATCCGCGAGCATTCGTTGCAGAAGGTGCCTTACTTCATCGTTGTCGGTGACAAAGAGAAGTCGGATGGCACCGTCGCCGTGCGCGCCCGGGGTAACCAAAACCTCGGTGTGATGTCACTTGATGACTTCTCCCAGAAGATCGCCCAAGACATCGCCAGCAAGGCCTGAGGTACCAGTGCGCTTTGCCCGTCTCCATCGGGCGGGCGCGCTGACAGGTTTGCCTGGGTGCGTGATCACAGTTAACCGGTGCGGGCGCGTAGGGCCTGTTGCCAAAAGGAATTCGACATCGCTAACTTCTTTGACCGCCGTACGCGCAATGACGAGCGCAAGCACCGGCTCAATCGTGAAATCATGGCTCAAGAGGTCCGTTTGACGGGCATCGAAAACGAGCCACTTGGCATCGTCAGCATCCAAGAAGCCCTGCGCCTGTCCGCAGAAGCCGACGTGGACCTGGTCGAAATCTCTCCGACCGCTGAACCCCCTGTCTGTCGCCTGATGGACTACGGCAAGTTCAAGTACCAAGAGCAGAAAAAAGCCCACGACGCCAAGCTCAAGCAGAAGGTCATCGAGGTCAAGGAAGTCAAGTTCCGTCCGGGCACGGATGAGGGCGACTACCAGATCAAGCTGCGCAACCTGCGTCGCTTCCTGGAAGATGGCGACAAGGGTAAGGTCACTTTGCGCTTCCGTGGCCGTGAAATCACGCACCAAGAGTTCGGCATGCGCTTGCTCGAGCGCGTTCGCGATGACCTGACCGATGTGTCCGTTGTCGAGAACATGCCCAAGCTCGAAGGGCGCCAAATGATCATGGTGCTCGGCCCCAAAAAGAAGAAGTGAGCCGCGGGGCTCGATTTCTCATATAATGTTTGGCTGATCCGGGCTTGCCTGGGTTGGCCGCTGGGTTGCTTTGCTGCTTGAAAAAGCAGTGTGTGCAGCCCAAGCTGGCGAGGTGCGGTTTGGTCATCGCACCTTGTTTCAAAGTGACTGCAGGCCATCAAGACGCGGAAGTGGTATTTCGCGGCGCCTGGCAGGAACAATTTATTAGGAGCAGAACATGCCCAAAATGAAGACCAAGAGCAGTGCGAAGAAGCGTTTTCGCGTTCGCCCAGGTGGCACCGTCAAGCGCGGCCAAGCCTTCAAGCGCCACATCCTGACCAAGAAGACCACGAAGAACAAGCGCCAGCTCCGCGGCGCTGTGAACGTGCACGACAGCAACATGGGCTCCATCGCACAGATGTTGCCTATGGCTGGTCTGTGATCCTCTTGTCCTGATTCATCGCTGAAGGAGTCCATCCATGCCTCGCGTCAAACGTGGTGTAACAGCCCGCGCTCGTCATAAGAAAGTTCTCGCCCTGGCCAAGGGTTTCCGTGGCCGCCGCAAGAACGTGTTCCGCATCGCCAAACAGGCCGTCATGAAGGCTGGGCAATATGCCTACCGTGACCGCCGCGCCAAGAAGCGTGAGTTCCGCCGTCTGTGGATCGCACGCATCAACGCCGGTAGCCGTGCTTTGGGCCTGACGTACAGCAAGTTCATTGCTGGCATCAAAAAGGCTCAGATCGAGATCGACCGCAAGGTCCTCGCTGACATGGCCGTCAACGACCCTGCTGCTTTTGCCAGCATCGTCGCCACGGCCAAGGCACAACTGGCTGCTTGATTGCATTGAGCAGACAGCACAGATGCTGCATTGCCCCGATCGCTGGCCTGGTGTCAGCGCAAGGGCAGTGACCTAAAGGCCAACAGTTTGTTGGCCTTTTTTTTCGACACCCGACGACGAACATCCCACCCGCGATGACCGAACCGCAAAGCGATCTCCAAGCCCTCGTGCAAGCAGCCCAAGCTGCCTTTGCTGCCGCCGCCACGCCCGCCGACCTTGAAAACGCCAAGGCCGTGTTCTTGGGCAAGTCGGGCAGCGTGACCGAGCTGCTCAAGGGCATGGGTGCCCTGAGCCCAGAAGAGAAGAAGACCCGCGGTGCGGCCATCAACCAAGCCAAGCAACAGGTTGAGGCGCTGCTCAATGCGCGCCGCCAGGCGCTGCAAGACGCAGAGCTGGCGCAGCAACTGCAAGCCGAACGACTGGACGTGACGCTGCCCGGGCGCCGCCGCGGTGAAGGCGGCCTGCACCCCGTGTCGCTGAGCATCGAGCGCATCGAAGGCATTTTCGGCTCAATGGGTTTCGCCGTGGCCGATGGCCCGGAAATCGAGGCCGACTGGTTCAACTTCACGGCCTTGAACACGCCTGAAGACCACCCTGCGCGTTCCATGCACGACACCTTCTACGTGGAGGGTGGCCACCTGCTGCGCACGCACACCAGCCCGATGCAGGTGCGCTATGCCGTGCAGCATGTGAAGGACCACGCCGAGCAAATCGCCCGTGGCGAGCGCATGCCCGAGATTCGCGTGATCGCCCCCGGTCGCACTTACCGCGTCGACAGCGATGCCACGCACTCGCCGATGTTCCACCAGTGCGAAGGCCTGTGGATTGGCGAGGCCGTGAGCTTTGCCGACCTCAAGGCGGTGCTGGGCGACTTCTTCAGCACCTTCTTCGAGACGGACGAACTCGACATCCGCTTCCGTCCGTCTTTCTTCCCGTTCACCGAGCCATCGGCTGAAGTCGACATCGCTTTTGCCTCGGGCCCCCTCAAGGGCCGCTGGCTGGAGGTGGGCGGCGCTGGCCAGGTCCACCCCAATGTGGTCCGCAACTTTGGTCTCGACCCCGAGCAGTACATTGGCTTCGCCTTTGGCCTGGGCCCCGACCGCCTGACCATGCTGCGCTACGGTGTCAATGACCTGCGCCTGTTCTACGAAGGCGATTTGCGCTTCTTGCAGCAATTCCAGTGAGTCTCTCCAACCCGTTTTGAAGGACCTGACCATGACGACTGCGACCACCATCCGCGCCTGGGCTGCCCAAGAGGCGGCCAAGCCGCTTGTGCCGTTCACGTACGATGCGGGCCCGCTGGGGGCAGAAGAGGTTGAGATCAAGGTCGAGCACAGTGGTCTTTGCCACTCCGACCTTTCCTTGATCGACAACGAGTGGGGCTTTTCGGGCTATCCGATCGTGGGTGGTCACGAGGTGGTCGGCTCGGTGGTGGCCTTGGGCGCCCATGCCAAGGGGCTCAAGTTGGGCCAGAAGGTCGGCTTGGGCTGGATGTCGCAAAGCTGCCAGTCTTGCAAAAGCTGTTTGGGCGGCGAGCCGCAACTGTGCCGCGCTGGTGTCCCCACCATCGTGGGCCACCACGGTGGTTTTGCCGAGCGTGTGCGTGCCCACTGGCTGTGGGTCTCGCCCATTCCTCAAGGCTTGGATGCGGCCAAGGCGGGGCCTTTGCTGTGCGGTGGTGTGACGGTTTTTTCGCCTTTCTTGAACTTCAACATCAAGCCTACCCACCGCGTGGGCGTGGTCGGCATTGGTGGTTTGGGCCACTTGGCGCTGAAGTTCGCGCGCGCTTGGGGTTGTGAAGTCACAGCCTTCACGTCGAGCGAGTCCAAGCGCGACGAGGCCTTGGCGCTGGGCGCGCACCAGGTGGTGTCCAGTGTGGACGCCAAGGCCATGAAGGCGGTTGCTGGCAGGCTGGACATGGTGTTGGTCACCGTCAACGTCATGTTGAACTGGAAGGCCTTGATGAGCACGCTTTCGCCCAATGGCCGTTTGCATCTGGTGGGCATCCTGCCGCAGCCCATGGAGGTGGAGGCCTTTGGCTTGATCAGCGGCCAGCGCAGCGTGTCTGGCTCGCCCACGGGTTCGCGCCAAGACATCGACACCATGCTGGAATTTGCCGCACGCCACGGCATCGAGCCACAAACCGAACACTTCCCGATGAGCCGCATCAACGATGCGCTCGACCACCTGCGCGCGGGCAAGGCCCGTTACCGCGTGGTGCTGGACGCCGATTTCGCGTGAGGCCGCAGGGCGCCCACGCACACTGATTTCCAAGGATCTTTGACATGCAATTCCCCGAGTCCTGGCTGCGCAGCTTCTGCAACCCCGACCTGACGACCCAGCAACTGGCCGATTTGTTGACCATGGCCGGTTTGGAGGTCGAAGAGCTCCAGCCTGTGGCGCCTGCGTTCACGGGTGTGGTGGTGGGGCAGGTGTTGGAAGTGGCCAAGCACCCGGATGCCGACCGCTTGAACGTGTGCAAGGTCGATGCGGGCACGGGTGCGGTCTTGCAGATCGTCTGTGGCGCGGCCAATGTGCGCCCCGGCATCAAGATCCCTTGTGCCACGGTGGGCGCCGAGTTGCCCCCTGGCGCCGATGGCAAGCCCTTCAAGATCAAGCTGGGCAAGCTGCGCGGCGTGGAGAGCCAGGGCATGTTGTGCTCGGCCAAAGAGCTGGGCGTCGCTGAAGAGTCCAATGGCTTGCACATCCTCAAAGACGATGCGCCCATTGGCCAAAACATCCGCGAGCACCTGCAGCTGGACGACACGCTGTTCACCCTCAAGCTCACGCCCAACTTGGCGCATTGCCTGAGCGTGGCGGGCATTGCCCGTGAGGTGTCGGCCTTGACGGGCGCGCCTTTGACGCTGCCCGAGGCCGAGGCCGTGCAGCCGGCCATCGACGACCAATTGCCCGTGAGCGTGCAAGCCACCGATCTGTGCGGCCGATTTGTGGGCCGCGTGATCCGCGGTGTGAACCCTCTGGCCAAAACACCCGACTGGATGGTGGAGCGCTTGGCACGTTGCGGCCAGCGTGCCGTGTCCCCCTTGGTCGACATTTCGAACTACGTGATGTTCGAGGTGGGTCAGCCCTCGCACGTGTTTGACCTCGACAAGATCCACGGCGGGCTGCAAGTGCGCTGGGGCCAAGCAGGTGAAACGCTCAAGCTGCTCAATGGCAACACCATCACGGTGGACGAGCAAGTGGGCGTGATCGCTGATGCGCAGCAGCTGGAATCGCTGGCCGGCATCATGGGTGGCGATGCCACGGCGGTGGGCGATGACACGCGCAACGTTTACCTGGAAGCTGCCTTCTGGTGGCCCAAGGCCATCGCGGGCCGCGCACGCCGCTACAACTTTTCGACCGATGCGTCGCACCGCTTTGAGCGTGGCGTGGACGCGGCGCCGACCGCGCAGCACCTCGAGCGCATCACTCAACTGATCATCGACATCTGCGGTGGCCAGGCGGGCCCGGTGGACGACCAGGTGCTGGCACAGCCCGAGCGCAGGGACGTGACCCTGCGCCTGTCGCGCGCGCAACGGGTGATCGGCATGCCGGTGTCGTTGCTCGATTGCCAGACGGTCTTCAAGCGCCTGGGCCTGAACTACGCCACGCAGGCGCATGGCGACGACACGCACCTGGTGGTGACGCCCCCGAGCTGGCGCTTTGACCTGCAAATCGAGGAAGACCTGATCGAGGAGGTGGTGCGTGTGATCGGCTTTGACAAGCTGCCCAAGCGCGCACCCAAGGCCCCGGTGACCTCGCAAGTGCGCCCTGAGGCGCAACGCAGCCTGTATGCCGTGCGCCGCTCGGTGGCCGCCCGTGGCTACCAAGAAGCGATCACCTTCAGCTTCGTGCAAGAGCGTTGGGAAGCCGATTTCGCCGGCAACACGCAGCCGATTCGCGTGCTGAATCCGATCGCCAGCCCGCTGGCCGTGATGCGTTCGACCTTGATTGGCTCGCTGGTCGAGGTGCTGAGCACCAACCTGTCGCGCAAGGCCGACCGCGTCCGCATCTTCGAGGTGGGCCGCGTGTTCAAGCGCGACGCTTCGGTGCAAGACAGCAACCAGACCGTGGCCGGTTTCGACCAGCCCGTGCGTGTGAGTGGCCTGGCTTATGGCCCGGCCGATGCGCAGCAATGGGGCTCCGCCAGCCGCAACGTTGATTTCTTCGATGTGAAGGGCGATGTGGAGGCCTTGTTGGCACCACGTCAAGCGCAGTTCGTGGCCACCGAGCACCCCGCCTTCCACCCCGGCCGCTGTGCCCAGGTGATGGTGGATGGTGTGGCCGTGGGCGTGGTGGGCGAGTTGCACCCCAAGTGGCGCCAGGCTTACGACCTGCCATTGGCCCCCGTGCTGTTCGAACTGAACGCCGAAGCCTTGTCGACGCGCGCGGTGCCCGCCTTCACGGCAGTGCCCAAGCTGCAGTCGGTCTACCGTGACCTGGCCTTGGTGGTCAAAGACCAGGTGTCGCACGACGCCTTGATCTCGGCCATCACCACGGCCTCGTCCGACGGTTTGGTGCGCGGCGCGCGCTTGTTTGACATCTACAAGCCCAAGACCCCGGTGGTGGGCATGCAAGATGACGAACGCAGCCTCGCCGTGCGCGTGGAGTTGCGCGATGATGAGCAAACGCTGACCGACGAGCGCATCGACGCTGCCATTAAGGCCGTGCTGGCCTCTGCCGCAGCCGCCGTTGACGCTCGCGTGCGTGCCTGAGGCCAGGGAGGGCCCATTGCCATGAACGACCCAATCAGCGACCTGCGTGTGCTGTTGCCCACGATCGAGACGCCCACGCTGACCAAAGCCGACCTGTCTGAGATGCTGTTCGAGCGTCTCGGCTTGAACAAGCGCGAGTCCAAAGACATGGTCGAAGCGTTTTTTGAGCTGGTCAACGACACCTTGGTGAGCGGGACAGACGTCAAGTTGTCGGGGTTTGGTAACTTCCAGATCCGCCGCAAGGCGCCGCGCCCCGGTCGCAACCCCCGCACTGGCGAGGCGATCCCGATCAACGCGCGCAACGTGGTGACCTTCCATGCCAGCGCCAAGCTCAAAGGCATGGTGCAAGGCGACGTTTCCGCAGACGGTGACTTGGAGTAAAGTCTCAAGCCTTTACCCGATGTCGTTGATTCGACGCGGGATATGTGTTTTTGGGGGCGCTGCTGCCACCCTGACCAAGCGCTGACCACAGGGGCGCCGCTTGGGTTGAAGCATTGCCAAGAGAGCCATGGACAGCGACCTGCCCAGCATCCCAGACAAGCGTTACTTCACCATCGGTGAGGTCAGTGAGCTGTGTCTGGTCAAGCCTTATGTGCTTCGCTATTGGGAGCAGGAGTTCACGCAGCTCAAGCCCATGAAGCGGCGCGGCAATCGCCGGTATTACCAGCACCACGAGGTGCTGCTGATTCGCCGGATCCGCGAGTTGCTCTATGACCAGGGTTTCACGATCAGCGGAGCGCGCAACCGCCTGACCGAAATGGGTGTGGTGGCGCCCGTCACGACCTTGCCAGATGTGGACGATGACATATTGGCGTCGACACCTGTGTTGGTCGATGGGTGGCGCCCCTTGGCCAGCTCGTCCGCAACATCGGCCAGAGCCTTGCAAGCCAGCGCACCGGCCTCGGCGGGTGCGGCTTGGGTCGGGCCTGATCTTGTGGGCATCGATTCGGCTTCACCCGAGTCGGTGGCCGCTTTGCGCGAGGCCTTGGTGTCGATCCGCGACCTTTTGTCGTGAAATCGGTGCGCTTTGCCAAAGTCGCTTAAAAACGGTGTTATAGTTTAATTCTTGTCGGGGCGTAGCGCAGCCAGGTAGCGCACTTGCATGGGGTGCAAGGGGTCGTGAGTTCGAATCCCACCGCCCCGACCAAGAGAATCAATGGGTTAGCTCTCAAAAGGAGCTAACCCAATTTTCTTTGGGGAAACGGTTCAGGTACCAGCGTCTGTTGCGGATCTGTAACCGGGGCTTGGCGGGCGCAGCAGCGCTCGAGCTGCCCTTGATCGGCCTTCAACCATCACTCACATCACCGAGGCAT
>JAVLFO010000579.1:0-2892 GCA_046052805.1 Aquabacterium sp.
GTCGGCAGCGTCAGATGTGTATAAGAGACAGGGACAAGCAGTTGCGTGACTGGCGTTCGGGCGACCGGCGCAACAGTCCGAGTGGCGTGATGAACAAGGCGGTCAGCGGCTTGACCGACAAAGAGATCGAGGCGCTCGCAGACCACCTGGCTGCGCAGTGAGTCTCACCACCCATATTCAATTGGAGAACCAGCATGAAACGATGGATTGCCTTGGGCACTTTGGCTGCCCTGTTTGCCGCCCCTACGTGGGCCGCCCTCAAAGAGGGTGATGTGGCGCCCGCCTTCAAGTTGCAAGCTTCGCAAGCGGGCAAGGCCTTCAGCTACTCGCTGCAAGATGCCCTTAAGAAGGGGCCTGTGGTGGTGTATTTCTACCCCTCGGCCTTCACGGGCGGCTGCAATGTGCAGGCGCACACCTTCGCAGTCAATGCCGACAAGTTCGCTGCGGCTGGCGCCTCTATCGTGGGTGTTTCGCTGGACAGCATCGATCGCCTGAACGCGTTCTCGGCCGACCCCGAGTACTGCGCCGGCAAGATCGCAGTGGCCTCCGATGTGCAGGGCAATGTGGCCAAGGCCTTTGATTTGCCAATCACCGAAATCCCGGCTGGCCGCAAAGACACCCGTGGCATCGAGATCGATCACGCCCGCACGGAGCGCACCACCTTCATCGTCACACCCGACGGCAAGGTGGCTGCCACGGTCGGTGGTGTCGCGCCCACTGCCAACGTAGAGCAAGCGCTCAAGGTCATCGAAGAGCTGGCCAGCAAGTCCAAGGGCAACAAGTCCTGATCCAGGAACAGCAGGGAGGTCTGACCATGAAGACACACGCCATTGTTCGCACCCACGTGCTTGCCGCTGCGTTGGCAGCCCTGTTCGCTGTCGGCTCGGCACAAGCGCAGACCGAAGCATCTGTTTGGGTGACTCCAGCCATTGCCGGTGTAGTGGCTGCGGGCACCAAGATTGAGTTGATCAAAGAAGGCTTCACCGGCACCGAAGGGCCCGTGGCCTTGCCCGATGGCAGCCTGATCTTCACGGAGACGCAAGCCAACCGAGTGACACGCATTGCGTCCGATGGCAGCACGTCGACCTTTGTCGAGGGCAGCAATGGCGCCAATGGCTTGGGCTTCACGGCCAATGGCGACCTCTATGCAGTTCAGGTGCTCAAGCCGCGTGTGGGCATCATCTTTCCGCCACCCAAGGTCAAGACCTTGGCGGACAACTTTGAGGGCGCTCCCTTTGGCCGCCCCAACGATTTGGTGGTGGACCAAAAGGGCAATGTCTACTTCACAGACTCTGGTGTGAACCCGCCGTCGGCTGGACAGACCGCACCGCCGCCACCCGCCATCGCACCGGCCAAGCCAGCGGTGTATCGCATCTCGAACAAGGGTGAGCTCAAGCGCTTGGTGGCCGACATCGAGCGCCCCAACGGCATCCAGTTGAGCCCTGACGAAAAGGTGCTCTATGTGGCAAACACCTTCGGTGAGCACCTCCTGGCCTACGACATTTCGGCCGATGGCACCCTGGGGCCTCGTCGCAACTTCGCCAAGCTCGAGGGATGGCGCAAAACCGACACGGGCGGCACCAGTGGTGCCGATGGTTTGGCGGTGGATGCCGACGGTCGCGTCTACGTGGCGTCCAACATCGGCATCCAGGTCTTTGACAACAAGGGCACCGCTTTGGGCACGATTGCCCTGCCCAAGCAGCCGCAGAACCTGGCCTTTGCCGGCGATGACAAGAAGACCTTGTTCGTCGTCGGTCGGGGTGCGGCCTATCGCATCCAGTTGCAGGCAGCCGGCTTCGAAGGCCGAGCCAAGTAAACAGCACCCAAGGACCATGCCATGACACGCAAAACCGTCCATGATTTCGCGCCCGAAGTGCTCAAGCTGTTTGATCAGTATGTGCATGGGCTGATCAGCCGCCGGGGCTTTTTACAGTCCGCCACGAAGTACACGGTCACGGCCGTGGCCGCAGAAGCCGTGCTCGCCGAGTTGAGTCCCAACTTCGCCAACGCACAGCAGGTGCAGCCGCAGGACACCCGCATCAGCGCTCGTTATGTCGAGCTGCCATCGCCACAAGGCAACGGCATCGTGCGTGGCTACCTGGTTCAGCCTGCCAACTCCAAGGGCAAGTTGCCCGTGGTGCTGGTTGTGCACGAGAACCGCGGACTGAACCCCCACATTGAAGACATCGCCCGTCGTTTGGCCTTGGACAATTTCATCGCCTTTGCGCCCGATGCCTTGCACACCCTGGGTGGCTACCCAGGCGATGAGGACAAGGCGCGCGCGCTGTTTGCGAAGCTGGATCAGCCCAAGACGAGGCAGGACTTTTTGGCCTCGGCGACTTTCCTCAAGTCGCTGCCGGAAGGCAACGGCAAGGTCGGCGTCGTGGGCTTTTGCTATGGCGGTGGCATCTCGAATTTCCTGGCCACAGAGATCCCTGATTTGGCAGCTGCGGTTCCGTTTTATGGCGCGCAGCCGCCGGAGGCCGACGTGGCCCGCATCAAGGCACCTTTGTTGATCCAGTACGCCGGCAACGACGAGCGCATCAACGCGGGTTGGCCCAAATACGAGGCCGCGCTCAAGCAAGCCAATGTGCGCTACGAGGCCTTTGTCTATGAAGGCACGCAACACGGCTTCAACAACGACACCACTCCGCGCTACGACCCGGCAGCGGCCAAGTTGGCTTGGCAGCGCACGGTGGGCTTCTTCAACAAGTTTCTGCGCACTTGATTTCTCACTCCTACTTGAAGGACATCTCGATGACAAAACGTTTGAAAAACACCGTGGCGCTTTTGGCCGCTGGTGCTGCGCTGGCCGCTGCTGCGACCGCCGTGGCCCAGCAAGGTCCCAAGCCTGAGCAACTGATCAAATGGCGTCAGTCGGCCTACCAGCTG
>JAVLFO010000580.1:0-2687 GCA_046052805.1 Aquabacterium sp.
GTGTATAAGAGACAGCTGCAGGCTCTGCAAAGCGATGCGCCCACCGCAACCCCATTGGCGCGCCGCGTGGTTTTGTTCGGCATGACGCACGTGCCCTTGGCCACGTTGCACACCTTGGCCGCACTGGCCACGCGCAGCCAGGTGCTCTTGGCCATCCCCAACCCCTGCCGCTTCCATTGGGCCGACATCATGGATGGCCGTGAGTTGCTGCGCCTGGCGCACCGCCGCCACCCTTTGCGCAACGGCCGCGACCTGGCCGCTTTGCCTTTGGATCAAATGCACGCGCACGCTCACCCCCTGCTGGCTTCGTGGGGCAGACAAGGGCGCGACTTTGTGCGCCAGCTCGATGCCTTTGATGAGGCCCGCGTGCAGCGTGATGACCTGCCCGTGCCGCGCATCGACCTGTTTGATGACGATGACCCGGTGGACGCCTGCCTGCTGACCCAGGTGCAGCACCGCATCCGCGACCTGACGCCCCTGGCCGAGCATCCGCCTCGCACCTTGTCGCCCACCGACCGGTCCATCGTTTTCCATGTGGCGCACAGCATCGTGCGCGAGGTCGAGGTGCTGCACGACCAGCTGCTGCACATGCTGGCTGACACCGGCGCGCAGCCCCGCTTGCAGCCGCGCGACGTGGTCGTCATGGTGCCTGACATCGACACCGTGGCTCCGGCCATCCGTGCGGTCTTTGGGCAGTACCCCCGCCACGACGCCAGACACATCCCCTTTGACATCGCCGACCTCAGCACCCGCGCCAACAGCCCCATGGTGGGCGTGCTTGACTGGCTGCTGCGTTTGCCCCAGCACCGCTGCCGCTTCACCGAGCTGCGCGATTTGCTGGACGTGCCTTGCGTGGCCGCGCGCTTTGGTCTGCCCTTGCAAGACCTGCCGACACTGACCCGTTGGATGACGGGCGCAGGCATCCGCTGGGGTTTGAACCAGTCCCAGCGCGCCGACCTCGACTTGGCCGCTTGCGGCGACCAGAACACGGGCTGGTTTGGCCTGCGCCGCATGCTGCTGGGCTACGCCGCTGGGGGCACGGCCTTCGATGGCATCGAACCTTACGACGAAGTGGCTGGGCTGGACGCCGAGCTGGCCGGATCGCTCGCTTGCCTGCTGGACCGCCTGCAGCACTGGTGGGGCGTGATGCGGGTCGATGCCACGCCGATGCAGTGGGCCGAGCGAGGCCGTGCCTTGTTGGCCGACGTGTTCAAGCCTGTAGACGAAGCCGACCGCCAGACCCTGGGCGCGCTGGACGATGCGCTCAATGCCTGGCTCGACGCCTGCGATCAAGCCGGCTTTGACGAGCCCGTGCCGCTGCAGGTGGCCCGCACCGCCTGGCTCGATGAGCTGGAGCAACCCACGCTGAACAAACGCTTTCGGGCCGGGGGCGTGACCTTTTGCACCCTCATGCCGATGCGGGCCATTCCTTTCGAGGTGGTGTGTCTGCTGGGCATGAACGATGGCGACTACCCGCGCCGCAGCACCCGCAGCGATTTCGACCTCATGGCCTTGCCTGGACAAATCCGCCCGGGCGATCGATCTGGCCGCGACGACGATCGCCAGCTCATGCTCGAAGCTTTGCTGTCGGCGCGCCGCACCTTGTACGTGAGCTGGACGGGCCGCAGCGTGCGCGACAACGCCGAGCAGCCGCCTTCGGTGCTGGTCTCGCAACTGCGCGATTACCTGACTGCGGGCTGGGGCGAGGCGGTGCTGCCCGAGCGCACCACCGAGCACCCCTTGCAGCCTTTCAGCCGCCGCTACTTTGAGCCGGGCAGTGCCCTGTTCACGCATGCCCGCGAGTGGCGTGCCGCGCATGTGGCGGCTGAGGTCGACGATGCCAAGCCAGGGGCGGACAAGGCTTTGGCGTTGTCCTTGTCTTTGTCTGGGGGTGACGAGCGTGCCCCATTGACGGCGGCGCAACTCACCGCTTTTTTGCGCAACCCCGTGAAGGCGTTTTTCAAAGAGACGCTGCATGTGGTCTTTGACGAGATCGAGGCCGACGGTGCCGACGACGAGTCCTTCAAGCTGCAAGGGCTGGAGGCCCACCATTTGGTCGACGACTTGCTCAAGCAGGTGCAAGCCCAAATGGCCCCCGAGCTGCAAGACCTGGCCACATTGGATGTGACGCTGGCGGCATCGCACATGGGCGCGCTGATCACCCACGGCTTGCAACAGCTGCGCGATGCCGGCCACCTGCCGCTCGGGGCCTTGGGTGACCGCAACCAGCAGCAGCTGGGCGCCACGCTGCAGCCCATGCTGAGCACCTGGCTGCAAGTGCTGGCCGATCACCCCGTGCAGGCGCAACGTCAGCACGTCGAAGTCCGGCACGAGGGCATCGTGCTGGACGACTGGCTGGACCAGTTGCGCAAAGCCAGCGACGACAGCGGCGATCTGATCGCCTTGTCGGTCATGCCCGGTGGGATCACCGAGGGTGGCAAAGGCGAAGTACCTCGGGTGGACAAGCTCTTGGCGCACTGGGTGCGCAGCTTGCTGGCCGCACACCACGGTTTGAAGTTGCGCAGCATCGTGGTGGCACGCGATGCGGTGCTGACCATCAGCCCAGCGCCTGCCGATGGCGCCACCGAAGTCCTGCAGACCTTGCTGAGCCATTGGCGCGATGGGCTGCGCGAGCCGCTGCCCGTGGCCCCGCGCACCGCCTTGGCTTTCTTGACCGACAAGGACGC
>JAVLFO010000581.1:0-13303 GCA_046052805.1 Aquabacterium sp.
AAAGACTGCTGCGCCGTGATGATGTGGCTGCTCGACAACCGGCAGGCCAGCGGCGTGTTCAACCTCGGCACCGGCCAGGCGCGCAGCTTCGTGGACCTGATGCAGGCCATTGGCGCAGCCCTGAACAAGCCCGTGCACATCGAGTACGTGGACATGCCAGAGAGCATCCGCCCGAACTACCAGTACTTCACCGAAGCGAAGATGGACAAGCTGCGCGCGGCGGGGTGTGGTGCGGCGTTCCATTCGCTGGAGCAGGGTGTGACCGACTACGTGGGGCAGTACCTGACCAAGGCTGACGTTTACCGCTGACACGCCACACAGCACAAGATTCAGCGCACGTGACGCCCCGGATTTTCACGAACATCCAAAAACATGACGCAAAACACCACGAGGACCGGCGTGCAGAAATTCAAGGAATGGCTGCGCAAAAAGAACAGGGCACGCTTGGCAAAACGCCACGCCTCTCAGAACCCAAAAGGCCCAGATCTTTGCAAGGGGATCAATTTCGAGGAAGTCGTCTCCCCCTCGTCCATTCGCCTCACCCCTTCTGAGGCCCCTGAAGTCTCGATCATCATCCCTGGATACGGCAAAGCGGCATACACCCTGCGTTGCCTGAAATCGCTGGCTACAGGTGCAGGCAATTGCAGCTATGAAGTGCTTGTGGTTGAAGACGCTTCGGGAGACTCCTCAGCCGAACAGCTTCGTCAAGTCAAAGGCATCACGCTGATCTGGAATGAGGAAAATCTGGGTTTCCTGCGTTCTTGCAACAAGGCGGCAAAGCAGGCGCGCGGCGAGTTCATTTACCTGCTGAACAATGACACGGTCCTCCTTCCTGATGCACTGGAGGCTTTGACTCAAACGGCCAAAGCACATCCGGAAGCTGGCATTGTTGGTTCGAAACTGATTTACCCGACAGGCCGTCTGCAAGAGGCTGGTGGCATCGTCTGGTCCAACGGTGACGCCGCCAACTACGGGCGCAACCAGGATCCGCACGAGCCTCGCTACAACTACCTGCGAGAGGCTGACTACATCTCCGGCGCTTCGATTCTGTTGAGGCGAGACCTTTGGAATGAGATGGGTGGCTTTGACGAGCGCTACGCCCCAGCCTATTACGAAGACACCGACCTCTCCATTCGCCTGCAAAAGGCGGGGCACGTCACCTTGTACGAACCCCGCTCCGTCGTCGTCCATTGCGAAGGGGTGAGCAATGGCACATCCACAGACCACGGCATCAAGGCCTACCAAGTCGTCAACCGCGAGAAGTTCATCGCCGCGCACGAAGACTACCTGCGCAAGTCCAAGGGCTACTCGGGCGATCTGAGTTACCGCTCCGTGGATGCCATGCGGAAACGCGAGGGCATGGTCTTGATCGTCGACCATTACCTGCCAGAGCCCGATGTGGACGCGGGTTCTCGCAACATGTTGGAGTTCATCCGCACGCTCCAGGCACTGAACTACGTCGTGAAGTTCTGGCCCCAGAACCTGCAGGGCAACCCCCGATACGTCCACATGCTGGAACACATGGGGGTTGAAACGTTCCGCGGCCCGTACCAGAAGTCCTTTGACAAATGGATCGAATCCTCGGGCAAAGACATCACGCATGTCCTGCTGAGCCGCCCCACCGTGGCGCCGTTCTACTTTGATGCCGTCCGTCGGTACACCAACGCGAAGGTCATTTACTACGGCCACGACCTCCACTTCGCGCGCATGCGCATGGAAGCAGACGTCAAGAAGGCCCCCGCCATTGCCGAGGCAGCCGAGAAAATGCGCGCCACGGAAATGGACATCTGGTCCAAGTCTGACCTCGTGCTGTACCCGTCTCAAGAGGAAGTCAACACCATCCTGGGGATGGCACCGCGCGCGAACGCTGCCTTCGTGCCTCCTTTCCAGTTCGACACCTTCGAAGTCAAGTCGCAGCCCCATGGGGGGCTGAAAATCCTGTTCGTCGCAGGCTTCCAGCATTCGCCCAACGTGGATGCCGCACAGTGGCTTATCCGGGACGTCATGCCCAAAGTATGGGAAAGCGTGCCCGATGCCGAGGTGTACCTCGTAGGCTCCAAGCCCACGAAGGACGTTCTGGCCCTGTCAAAGACCAAGCGCGTCACCGTGACCGGCGGCGTGACAGCCGAAGAGTTGGCAGGGCATTACGCCAACGCCCGTGTGTCGGTGGTGCCTTTGCGATTTGGGGCTGGCGTCAAACTCAAAGTCGTTGAGACCATGCAGTCCGGCGTGCCGCTGGTCACCACCAGCGTGGGCTTGCAAGGTCTGCCTGACATCGAAGGAACGCTTCAGCCTCACGACTCGCCCGAGCGGATCGCCAACGAGTTGATCACCCTGCTTCGCTCTGACGAGTTGTGGATGGCGCGCAGCTCTTCCCAGACCCGCTACGTGCGCTCGCATTTCTCGACGACCCAAATGCAGCAGCGCTTCCTGGACCTGCTGTGTGGCCTGTCGGATGTGGCCGAAGACACCACACAGGACCACAACGCCAACAGCCTCCAGGCGCCACGCATCATCGATGGCTTCACCTTCTACAACGAGGTGGACATGCTCGAGTTGCGACTGCGTTACCTGTACCCCTATGTGGACAAGTTCTTGATCGTCGAGGCGGATCGCAAATTCAGCGGCGAGGCCAAGCCCTTCATGCTCAAAGAGTTGATGGCGACCGAGCGGTTTGCTTGGGCTGCCGACAAGGTCCGCATCAAGTCGATCCACATCGACACCAGCCACATGCAGCTGGACACGCGCCCAGAAAGCTTCGATCCAACCACGGACTTCTGGAAGATCGAGGCCACCCAGCGCAACGCGATTCGCCCCGAAACCATGGGCGCACATGACCTCCTGCTGATGGGTGACGTGGACGAAATCCCGAACGCCGACACGCTCAAACTGTTGCGCCAGAACCGGCAGTTCCGGCGCTGGGTCCAGAAGGAACCGCGTGCATTCCGTCAATACTTCTTCTACTACAACCCACACTGCCTGAAAGCAGAGCCGTGGGCCGGCACGATTGTGGTCGGGAGTGAAGTGGCCGCTCGCCTGAGCAACCAGGACATGCGAAGCAAGCGATACAAATGGAAGCCGCTCGAAAATGGCGGCTGGCACTTCAGTTACTTCATGTCCCCGGAACAGATTGCAGACAAGATCAAGTCGTTCTCGCACCAGGAATACAACACCGAGCGCATCCGCGACACCCAACGCATTCGCACATTGATCGAACAAAAGAAAGACATCTTCGATCGCGAGGAAGTTTTTGTGCCTTTCGACACGCAGTCACTGCCCAGCGAATTGCGCAAGCTCTTGAGCACGCTTTACCCGTATTTCGGCGAACTCTGACCTCGTTTGGCATTCGCCACAGCGTCTTTCCATCACACCTCCGCGGATGGCCCGTCACATTGAATCAGCACACTGCACTCATCACCCTGGTGGTCCCCGTCTTCAATGAAGAAGACGCGATTCCGCTGTTCATCGCGGAAGTCCGTCGGGTCAACCTGGCTCCGTTTCAGGCGACATTGGAAGTCCTGTTCGTCAATGACGGCAGCACCGATGCGACCTTGCGCATCTTGCGTGAATGTCACGCCAATGAGCCCTTCGTGGGCTACCTCGACCTCAGCCGGAACTTTGGCAAAGAGGCCGCGATGACCGCCGGACTGGAACATGCGCGCGGCGATGCCATCATCCCCATGGATGTGGACCTGCAGGACCCTCCTGATCTGATCTCCGAGATGGTTTCGCACTGGCGCCAGGGTGCCGAAGTCGTCCTGGCCCGACGGGCCAACCGCGATTCAGACACGGTGCTCAAGCGCGCGACGGCCTCCTGGTTCTACAAGGTTCATAACTGGTTGGCCACGCCCAGGATCCCTGACAACGTCGGCGACTACCGACTGATGGACCGCAAAGTGGTCGAGGCACTCAAGCAGTTGCCTGAATCACGTCGCTTCATGAAAGGCTTGTTCGCCTGGATCGGCTTCCAGACCGTGGAGATCAGTTACACCCGCACAGAGCGGGTGGCAGGACAGACCAAGTTCAATGGATGGAAGCTGTGGAACTTCGCCATGGAGGGCCTCACCAGCTTCAGCACGGCACCGCTGCAAATCTGGACCTACATCGGCTTCTCGGTGGCCATCCCGTCCTTGTTCTACGCTGTCTTCATTGTCCTGCGCTCGATGCTGATCGGCACAGATGTCCCCGGCTACGCCTCCCTGATCGTGGCCATCTGCTTTTTGGGCGGATTGCAGTTGATCGGCATTGGCGTGCTCGGCGAGTACCTCGGCCGCACTTACCTTGAGACCAAGCGCCGCCCGGTGTACGTGGTGCGCGAGTCCGAACCGGCACACGCAGGGCAGGGGTGAGCAGCATGGGCCGGGCCATCCTGTCGAAGGTTTCTTCCTTGCTTTCCGCCCCCATGCAGCGACGCATCGCGTGGTTCGCAGTGTCCGGCCTCATTGCGACATCGCTCCATGCGCTGGTCGCATTGACTGCAACGCGTCAGTTCGGTTGGACGGCCGGTCCGGCCAATGGCCTCGCCTTCATCGTCGCGTCCGTTGCGTCGTACTACATCAACACGCTGCTAGGCGCCCAAAGGGCATCGTCGCTGCCGCTGTTCATCCGTTTTTGCTCGGTCGCTGCCGTCTGCGCCGTGCTGGCGGCCTGCATCGCTGCGGTCGCCAACATGGCTGGCGCAGGGGACATCATGACGGTGCTCATCGTCTCGGCCCTCATGCCTCCTATCACCTTCACCATGCACACCCTCTGGACCTACAAACATGCCCATTGAGGACAAGACACGGCCCATCGCCCGCGATCAGGTGCGGGCGCACGACATCCTGGTGCTCGTCCTGACCGGCGTTCTCGGCTTGATCACCTTGATCGCCAACCCAGGCTATTTCTCCCACGACGAATGGCAGAAGTTCGATCACCTGATCAACCACGGCTTCAAATCCTATGCACTGGCCTATGGGCAGGTCACGGCAGGGTCTGGATTCGGCACCCCCGTGAGGCCTTTGGCATTCCTGCTGCAGGGTGTCCACAGCCTCGTCTTTCAAAGCCACCCATTTCTGGTGCACATGATCAGCGTGGCCAACACGCTGGCAGTGGCAATCGCGCTGTACGCAGCTTGCCTGCACCATGGCATTGCGCGGCGCAGCGCGATGCTGGCCGCGATCCTGTTCATGCTGAACCCCATGACGACGCTGGCCACAGGCTGGTCTGCCGCCCTCATGGACCAGATGTACGTGTCGTTCGGGCTGCTGACCCTTTACTTCGCAAACAAGTACATCCGTGATGAACGCAAGGGTTTCCTCAGCTTGCTGGTGATCGGCGTCCTCGGCATGGCCGCCGTGCTCTCCAAAGAAACGGGAATCATCTTCCCGGCCACCCTGCTGCTGCCTCTGGCCCTGACCCCGAACGAGGTGCTGCCACGTTGGCGCAGGCTGCTGGCCGCGGGTGCCGCGTGGGGCCTGCCCATCCTGGCCTACCTGGTGTTCCGTGCAACGGCCATCCAGTCGTCCTTCCATGCCGAACAGGCCGACCCCTATGCAGCCTCGCTGCGCTACATCGCCGACAACCTGTTCGTGTACTGGCTGTACCCGTTTCACCCGCTCATCGGAGAGGCAGTGACGTGGTCCGCCAAGCCCTTGGGTACGCTTTGGTTTGCCTTCGGTCTCCATTGCCTTTTGGTGGCGGTCGTGGCAGCCGTCTTCCGTTGGCGAGCCGCCTTGCTGTACCTGTTCTTCTACCTGGTCTTCCTGCTGCCTGTGCTCTTCATCCCGCAAAAGGGAACGCACTACCTCTTCGCTTCGGCCATGCCCTTGAGCATGGCCCTCGCATGCCTTGCAACCCACACCAAAACCGCAGTGAAGGCGGTGGGCATCGCGCTGGCGATCGTGCTGGTTTATCACGGGCTGCGCTTCCAAGGCGAGATCTACAAAGTCGGGCGCTGCATGGACCGCATCGCCATCACCCTGGAAGCCAACCACATCGCGGCCGGTGCGCCCCAAGACGTGTATTTCTCTGCGGATGAGTTCGCCCCCACGCACTTGCTGCTGCGTTTGATCACGGGACGCGATCAGGTCGGAGAGCACAGCGGTGTGAACCTGCATGCCACCGAGGTCGGCAAAGCCCCGCCAGCAGGCGCCCTCTCGCTGAAACTCAACAAGCAATGCTTGCTGACGCCCACCTCGGCGCAGTGAGGTTCTTAGCATCCCACACCTGCCATGAACCGCCTCAGCCTGGGCCAACTCTTCGAAGAGCGCGCCAACAATTTCAACCTGATTCGCCTGCTCGCCGCATTGGCGGTCATCTATGGGCACGCTGGGGCGATCACGGGCCTGGGCCCTGCCGACTTCTTCCTGCGCACGGTCGGGCACAAGTTCATCGGTGGCGTGGCCGTTGACGTGTTCTTCGTGCTGAGCGGATTCCTGATCACCAGCAGTGCCTTGAGCCAACGTGGGCTGGCCTACTATGCAACGTCACGGCTGTTGCGCATCTATCCGGCTTTGATCGCCTGCGTGCTGATGTCCGTGTTCCTCCTGGGCCCGGCCCTCACCAGCTTGGACCTGTCGGCGTATTTCCACGACAGACAAACCAGGATTTACCTCTGGAACAACCTCACCGCCTGGCGAACGCAGTACGAGTTGCCCGGTGTGTTCTCGACGCACCGTGACCATGCCGTCAATGGCTCGTTGTGGTCGCTGGCTGTCGAGGTCAGGCTGTACCTGGTCGTGCTGGTGTTTCTCTGGGCAGGGCTGCTGAGGCACAGGGCTGCCTTCAACACGGTGTTTGCGTTCGTGATCGTGCTCAGCCTGCTCAAGCCGGAACTCTGGCAGCCGCTGATCCAGTACGACAACCACCGCGACGTCACGCTGATGTTCCTGATCGGATCGTTCATGTGGATCAACCGGGACAGCATCCCCATGAACCCCGCCATGGCCGGGCTGCTGCTGCTGTTCGCCTCGGCCCTGCATCGAACGCCGCACTTCGGACTGGCCTACAGCCTGGCGCTCCCGTACCTCGTCTTCGTGGCCGCTTACCTGCCTGGCCTGGCCTGGTTCAACCGTGTCGGCGACTACTCATACGGTGTGTACCTGTATGGCTGGCCCTGCCAGCAATTGGCCCTGATGTGGTTGCCCCAATCCAGCAACCTTGCCAACACCCTGCAAAGCAGCCTGATGGCGCTTGCCATGGCCTACCTGTCCTGGCATTGGATTGAACAACCCGCCATGGGCCTCAAAAAGCGGTTGCTGCGCGGCAGCAACCTCACCTCAACCACCCCTCCAACGAAATCCACATGACCGACACCGCATTGCATTCGCCGCTTCTTGACGAGAGCGACAAGTCTTTCTGGCATGGCTACATGGATTTCTACGCCGGCCGCTTGCCCGCCACCATGGCAGATCCCATCGTCGAATTCGGCGTCTTCCATGGCCACTCCATCCGCTGGCTGCTGGACAAGTACCCGGAGGCACAAATCTACGGTGTGGACATCCTCCAGATCCAGCCGGAGTGGCCCACGTCCGAGCGGGTGGACTACCGCTGCGTAGACCAGTCCAACGAGCGGGCAGTGGCCGGGTTCTTCCACTCCATCGCGCGTCCGGGCATGATCATCGAAGATGGCTCGCACATCCCGAGTCACCAAGCTCGGTGTTTGCGGTTGGGACTGGCGCACCTCAAGCCCGGCGGGCTCTACATCCTGGAAGACATCCACAGCGCACACCCTCAGCACGAGTTGTACGCCGAAGAATTGGGAGCGCTTCCCGTCCCCAACGGCGCCCGGCAGCACCCGACGGTGTTGTCGCTGCTGCTGTGCTTTGAGCACCTGCTGCGCACAGGGCAGTCGCTGGGACCGCAGCAACTGCGGCAGTTCGCCGTGCCTGAATTCATGAGCGAAGACCAGCTCAAGGCGGTGTTTGCAAGGATCAAGCGCATTGAGTTCTTCAAGCGCACGACCTTGCCGACACGCTGCTACGCCTGCAATTCGACGTCGTTCAACTACACCGATTTCAAATGCGCGTGTGGCGTGGACCTGATGAAGGTGGCAGACAGCATGACCGTCTTCATCGAAACGAACTGAGGCCGTGATGAGCATCATCGATTCCCTACGCAATGCAAATCGGCAACGACTGGCCAAGCGCCGTGGTCACATCAACCAGCCGACCACACCGGAAACAACGCGCTTGACGCTCAGTTCCGGGCGATCGATAGAACTCGCACAGCGCGAAGTCCACCTGTCAGGCACCGGCTCAAGGATGTTCTTCTATCGCCCGGACAGTGTGGGCGATCAAGGCGTGATGAAGCAGATCTTCGAGGCCAAAGACTACGACCTGCACCACTGACCTCAAGGCCAGCAGATCATCGATCTTCTGGGGCTGCTGCACGCCCAGGGACAGTTGAGCCTGATCGTGGACATGGGCACCAACATCGGCGCTTCGTCCGTGTTCTTTTGTGAGCGCTACCCTGGTGCCAAGCTGATCTGCGTCGAGCCAGACCCAGACAACACGGACCTGTTGTCGAAGAACATGGCCGGGCTCAAGCACGCCTTGTTCAAAGGCGCCATTTCCAATCGCGCTGGTCAGCTGTCACTGCTGGACCCCGGCCATGGTGACTGGGGCTTCCGCACAGCACCGCTGGACTCTGTCGAACAAGCCACCCACACCGTTCAAGCCCAAACGGTCCAGCATCTACTGGATCAATGGGGCGAGGGTGGCGTTCCCGTCGTGGCAAAAATCGACATCGAAGGTGGTGAGTCCGACCTGTTTGCCGACGCCTGCGAATGGATGGACCTGTTCCCTTGCATCATCATCGAGCTGCATGACTGGATGCTTCCCGGCAAGGGCACCTCGCGCAACTTCTTGAAGCAGGTGGCGGCGCGGGACCTGGATTTCGTGCACCGCGGGGAAAACATCTTCCTGTTCAACACCCGGCTCACGGCGCAGCTCATGGCGCGTTGGCGCCAGGGCAGCTGACCTTCGCTCAGCGGCCCAGGTACAACTGCACCCGCTCAAAGTCCTTGTCCAGCAGCCGCTTGGCATGTTCCAACGACAAGTGATGCATGTCGTACGTGAACAGAACCTCCCTGGCATCGAACACATCGAAATGCCCCTTGGTGCTCAAGGCATCCGTCTTGCTCACGTAGAGGTAACCGAGCTCCTGCGCCGCGCTGACCAGCGCCTGCTCTGAGGGCGGCGCTTTCAACATCGGCATCAAGCGCTCACGGTCCAGGCCGACCCGGTTGACCAGTTCAGGCAAATCGTCGCTGGCGCGCCAGGTCTGGCCGAACACCACCACCTTCTTCACGCCCTGGGCGTGCAGGAAGCGCAAATACTCCGCCAGGTGCTGCGGCGTGTACCAGTCCATGTACACATTGACGACGATGTAGTCGTAGCGACGCAAGTAGGCAGGGTCATGCCGCTTGCGGTTGAGTTCAAGGCACTTCGGCAAATCAGGATGTCCGGCCACGACGATCTGGTCGATGCTGGAGTGCGGTGGGCACCCGCCCAGGTCAGACAAGGTGATGTTGTCTTGAGGGAAGCGCGTGACGAAGGCGTTGTACGCGTCCACCGCATGGCTGTCACCGATGACCAGGGCATTGCGCTTGCCCGGCACAAGGTCATCGCAATGATCCCAACCTTTGACCGTGCACACCTGCTGGCGCGGCAGGAAGCGGGCTTTGCGCCGCAACTCGATTTCCTTCGGCGTCACACGGTTCGCGGCCCAAGTGCGTGCCTGCACCCAGCTTTCTTGCTGTGCGGCGAAGCCCAGCCCCAGCAACAAGGTCGTGGACAACAACAAGCCCGTGAGGAAGCGCCGGTTGCCCCAGGCCGGCACCTGCCTCAGCCTTTGCTCGACCCAGCGATGGCACAGGTGCCCCAGCACCAAGGTGGCCAGCAGCAGGATGAACTGCTCTTTCTGCGTGAAATGCTCGCGCCCCTTGGCCACGCGAAAGAACACCACCAGGGGCCAGTGAACCAGGTAGGTCGAGTAGCTGGTGCGCCCAAGGTAGACCGACACGGGGTTGTTGAGCAGCCAGCGCCACCGGCTGGCAGAACCGGCCCACAGCACCAGGGCCGCGCCCACGCAGGGCACCAGCGCATTCCAGCCCGGGAAGGCCGTGCGCGCATCGAACCTGAACAAGGCGAAGCCCACCAAGGCCAGGCCCAGCAGCAGGGCGACATCGGCCTTGGGGCTGTCTTTGGCGCAGGGGGCAGCGCTGGTCGCCAGCAAAGCGCCAATCACAAATTCATGGATGCGGAACGGGGCGAGGAAAAAGGCGGCGGCCGGCTCGGCGCGAGACAGCCACTCGGCACACCCCAACGCGGCCAGGAAAAGCAGCACGGCCACCGTTCTGAACCATCGGCCACGGCGGGTGAACAGCAGGAGCAAGGGCCACACCAGGTAGAACTGCTCCTCCACCCCGAGGGACCAGGTGTGCAGCAAAGGCTTGTAGTCCGAGGCCGACTCGAAGTACCCGCTGCCCAGGTAGAAATGGATGTTCGACACCGACAGCGTGGCCGACATCAGGCTGGCACCAAAGGCCATCAGGCGATGGTGCGAGAGCAGCACGAGGGCCAAGACGGTGGATGCCAGCAGCGTGACGTACAAGGCAGGCAGCAGCCTGCGTGCACGGCGCACATAGAAGTGACGCAGGTTCAAGGTCCCCTGCTCGCGCAACTCCCGCATCAGGCCACCCGTGATGAGGTAGCCACTGATGACGAAGAACACATCGACGCCGGCATACCCCCCAGACAGCGCCGCCACCTGCACGTGGAAAAGGATGACGGCCATCACCGCGATGGCACGCAGACCGTCGATCTCGGGCACGTAGGCCGGGCTGGCAGAACGCATGGACACAGGGCAGAGCGGGGCTGAGGAACTCGGCATTATCTGCGAGCGCCATGGGCGCCCCGGCCAGGCCTCAGCGATTCACGCGTTTGCCCTGGAAACACACGCGGATGGCCAGGTTCACATGGTCCCAAGTCCAGCCCTGCCGCTTCGCTCTGCGGGCATTCAATGCCCAGGCCTGGCGCCTGCGCCCCTCGTCCATCAAGGACTTGACCAGTTTCCGAGTGTGCCGGTGCAGGATCAAATCATCCGGAGCGGCGCTCAACCAAGCATCCAGTTCGGCTTCCGAGAACACCCTGGCGAAATGCTCAATGCCATGGAAACCGAACGTTGGCCGCAAAGGTCCCTGTTCAATGCCAAATTGAGCGGCCATCTCCACAGGCGCAAATTGGATGCCGAAGCGCTCGGTCAACACCTGCCGGAGATGTTTGCAAATGACGTCGTCCTCGGGCGCATCGCCATCGCACGGCAATTGCGCCAAGGCCTCCAGCAGCCGCCGGCTGCGCAGAGAAAACCCCCCGTTGCCCACGCCGATGGGCTGGCCTTTGCGGTACCACGGCGGCCCCACGTAGTCCACGCTCAGGAACTCGTCGCGCCACATCGCGGCATCCACCACGAAACCGTCCCATTGCACGATCAGGCAGTGGCTGGTGTGGACATGCGGCAGCAGGCCGTGCAGAACAAAACGCGAGTACGCCCCGATGTTGCGCAAGGCCGGGATCTTCACCAGCTCGATGCCGTGCAAATCCTCGGCGTCCCAGCTTGCGTTTTCATCGCCGAAGAAGACCGCCCGAGCGACATCCACCTGCGCCAGGCACCGATGCATCGCATCCAGGGCTTGTCGCGGCGTCCGGGTGTCGATGCAAACCAGCGTGACATCGGGCAGCGACAGCCTGCTCTGGCTTGAGCGTGAAGGCATCGTTCGGAAATGAATGGGTGGCGAGGGGCCGGATGATATCCCGCTCCCCTCCTGCAGTCACCTCCGCTCACAAAATCCGTCCCAAAGGGTGATTCCCAACCCCCCTGTGCCTTCCTAAAGTGCCCCTCGGCCCGCCCATCCCGGCGGTCCGCAACCAAGCATTCACACAGGAATCACCATGTCCCAAAACCTCATTTCGCTCAGCCTGACCGACGCTGACTACGCAGAAATCGACGCCGCCCTGGCCGTGCTGGAGCGCCACTTCAAGTCGCTCATTGACCTGTCCATCGCCGAACGGCGCAGCCTGACCAAGATGGGCGACAAGTCCGAAGCCTTCTGCCGCCAGGCCCTGCGCGTGCTCGACCAGAACCGCCAGGTGCTGCCGCCCACCCTCGACCTGGCCGAAGCGCAGCGCGATCTGGCCCAGCTCGACGCCCTCAGCAGCCGCGCCGTGCGCCTGGATGTGCTGCAAGGCAAGGTGGACGACAGCATCATCGCCCTGGGCAGCGACATCATGAGCGCCGCCCTGGAGGGCTACGCCCTGCTGCGCGTGGTCGGTGCAGGCTCGGGCCTGGAGCACCTCCGTCAGGACATGTCCGCCCGCTTCTCGCGCCGCAGCGCCGCACCGCGCGACGCCGCCGTCAAGGCCTGACACCCCGTCTGCAAGGCCCCAGGCCCTGCGCGCAGAGCTCCAAGCTCGGCCCGCAGGGCTTTTTGCTTTGCGCGCAAGGTTCAAAGGCTGGCGCGCGAAGCCCTGAACTCGGCACGCCAAGCTTGGTGCTCGGCCGGCAAAGCTCAAAGCTTGGCAGGCCGAGTGTCTGAACCCTGTGCGCCGGCTTCCAGGCTTTGCGCGCGAAGCCCAAAGCTTGACGGGCCGAGCTCAGAGCCTTGCGCGCAAAGCTTGGCGCTCCGCGGTCCGAGCTCAGAGGCTGGCGCGCGAAGCTCAGGTGCTTGCGTTCCGCGTGATGCCGGCGCTTCACCGAGCAAACCGTGCCTGAGGACAAAAGGCACACACCAAGATAAGATCGCAACATGAAAGCTTTCCGCTGGAACCCGGAGAAAAACGAGGTGTTGAGGCGTGAGCGGGGCGTGTCCTTCGAAAGCATGGTTGTCGCCTTGGAGGCGGGGGGCCTGCTGGACATCCTGGCCCACCCCAATGAGCCCAAGTACCCCCGGCAACGGGTCCTGGTGATCGCCCTGGAGGGCTACGCCTACTTGGTCCCGTTCGTGGAAGAGGACGACTTCTTTTTCCTCAAAACAGTCATCCCCAGCCGCAAAGCGACCAGGGACTACTTGAACCAAGGTGACGACGATGCCCACCAAAATTGACAACGAAGAACGCGAGCTGCTGGACGCCTTCGAGCAAGGACAACTGAAGTCTGTCGCCACCAAAAGCGAACTGGCCAGCATCAAGGCCGCGGCTCGCGCCACGGCACTGAAGGACCGTCGGGTCAACATCCGACTGTCATCCGGCGATTTGTCGGACATCCAGGTCAAAGCGCTGGAAGAAGGCATCCCCTACCAAACCCTGATTGCCAGCGTGCTGCA
>JAVLFO010000582.1:0-3870 GCA_046052805.1 Aquabacterium sp.
CATCGAGCGCACGCAGGCCACCAATCAGCACCGTCAGCTCAGGGGCGCTCAGCGTGAGCAACTGGGCCTTGTCCAACAGCAGCTCTGCCGCCACGTCTTGCAGGCCCGCGTGCGTGTAATTGCGAAAGCCATCGGCCACCGGCTCCAGCACGGCGAAGGATTCCACATCGGTCTGGTCCTGGCTCGCATCCATACGGCCTGGTGAAAAGGGCACGCTCACGGACTGGCCAGCGGCTTGGGCTGCGGCTTCTACTGCGGCATTGCCCGCCAGCACAATCAGGTCGGCCAGTGATATGCGCTTGCCACCCGCCTGCGCCGCATTGAACTGCTGTTGAATGGCTTCGAGCTTTTGCAGCACCGGCTGCAACTGCGCTGGCTGGTTGACCGCCCAGTCTTTCTGCGGCGCCAAGCGAATGCGTGCACCGTTGGCACCACCGCGCTTGTCGCTGCCGCGGAAGGTGGATGCCGATGCCCATGCGGTGCTAACCAGTTGCGCAATGGTGAGGCCCGATGCCAACACCTGCGCCTTGAGCGCGGCGATGTCTTGCGCATCCACCAAGGCGTGGTTGACGGCAGGGATAGGGTCTTGCCAGATCAGCACTTCTTGCGGAACGAGCGAGCCAAGGTAGCGCGCGCGTGGTCCCATGTCCCGGTGCGTGAGCTTGAACCACGCGCGGGCGAAGGCGTCGGCAAATGCTGCGGGGTCTTGGTGGAAGCGGCGCGATATCTTTTCGTAAGCCGGGTCCATGCGCAGGGACATATCGGCCGTGGTCATCATGGGGGGATGCTTCTTGCTGGGGTCGTGCGCGTCAGGAATCATGTGCTCGGGCTTGACGTTGCGGGCCACCCATTGCTGGGCTCCGGCTGGGCTTTTGGTCAGCTCCCACTCGTAGCCAAACAACATATCGAAATAGCCGTTGTCCCAGGTGGTGGGGTTGGGCTTCCAGGCGCCTTCGATGCCACTTGTGGTGGTGTGCGCGCCCTTGCCCGAGCCAAACTGGTTGATCCAGCCTAGGCCCATGGCTTCCAGCGGTGCGGCCTCTGGCTCAGGGCCGACCAGCTTGGGGTCGCCCGCGCCGTGGGCCTTGCCGAAGGTGTGGCCACCCGCCACCAGGGCCACGGTCTCTTCGTCGTCCATGGCCATGCGGGCAAAGGTGTCGCGGATGTCGTGCGCCGAAGCCAGCGGGTCAGGCTTGCCATCGGGGCCTTCGGGGTTCACGTAGATCAGGCCCATTTGCACGGCACCCAGCGGCTTAGCCAGCTCACGATCGCCGCCGTAGCGGCTGTTGGCCTTGTCGCTCGTGGCCAGCCATTCGGCTTCAGGGCCCCAATCGATGTCGATTTCTGGCTCCCAGATGTCGGGGCGGCCGCCGGCGAAGCCAAACGTCTTGAAGCCCATGCTTTCGAGAGCCACGTTGCCCGTCAAGATGAACAGGTCCGCCCACGACAGCTTGTTGCCGTACCTTTGCTTGATGGGCCACAGCAAGCGGCGGGCCTTGTCGAGGTTGCCGTTGTCGGGCCAGCTGTTGAGCGGGGCAAAACGCTGCGAGCCGGAGCCAGCACCGCCACGCCCGTCATGGATGCGATAGGTGCCCGCGGCGTGCCATGCCATGCGAACAAACAGCGGGCCGTAGTGGCCGTAGTCGGCGGGCCACCAGTCCTGTGAATCGGTCATCAAGGCTTTGAGGTCGGCCACGACGGCGTCAAGGTCAAGTGTCTTGAAAGCTTCGGCGTAATCAAAGGACTCGCCCATCGGGTTGGATTGGACCGAGTGCTGGCTCAAGATCCCCAAGTTGAGCTGGTTGGGCCACCAATCGCGGTTGCCGCGAGCGCCTGCGATGGCTTGTTTGGCTGCGCCGGCAGCAAATGGACATTTGGCTTCGTTGGACATGCAGGTTTCCTTGCGTTGTGACTGATGATGGGTTTGAGTCTAAGAAGCGCCCACCCCATTCGCCAAGCAAGAAATCTTTATCGCGGCGATAGGCACCACAGGCGCGCTGACCGCAGCTCACACATGGCGGCACAGCGCCACAGCCGCGCGTGAGCCGGCGCCCACCAGCGCGCACCACGTACGCAAGGCCACCCCAGGCTGGACGGGGCCCAGCGCGGCTGCCGCCTCATCACGGTGGGCCATTTCGTCGGCTTGGCAGTCGAGCAAGACCTGGCGCAAGCCATGGAGCTCAGGCTGCGCGGCCCATGCGCGCACCTGCTCGTCGTAGTGCTGATCGACGAACGTCTCCACGGCTTCGATGGTGGCGTAGACAGCGCGGGCGCCCAGCAGTGCGGGCACAGCGCCCGTGATGAAACCCGCCAAGCGCCACAGGGGCAGCAGGCGAGTGCGATGTGCCTGAGGCAAACAAGCCTCGATGCGGCGCAAGTGGGTCTGTTCGGTGGCCAGGTGATGCTGCGCGAAGGCGCGCAATGCCGTGTCGCGGGTGAAAAACAGCACACCCCGGTAAATGCAGACCGCGCCAAGCTCGCCTGCATGGTCGGTTCGCAAATCGGCGATGACGTTCGCAGGCAGCCGGTCATTGTGCGCGTGGGATTTCGCTGGGGCTTTCAAGGTTTGCATCAGGCCGGCCTTCAAGTGGAGGGCCGTACGCTGAGCAAATCACCCACGGCCACGCGCGCAGTCTAGTGTCCGACGCGGTGGCACTGGCGCCATGAAATCATTGGCCTGCAAATGTCGCAGGCAGCTGGCTTTGGGCGCATGGCCATGCGAACAATGTGAGGCGGACACTGCATAACAGGGCATAAAAAAACCGGCTCCACAGAGCCGGTTTTCGATGGGCAGGCTGGGGTCAGTAGCGACCGCCACCAAAACCACCGGTGCCGTAGCCAACGTCAGAGCGCTTGGCTGCTTGGTAACCCGTAGCGCTGTAGCCAGAACCGGTGTTGGCGCTGCTTGCTTCGCGAGGACGAGCCAGGCTGACGACGATGGATCGACCATCCACAGACACGCCGTGCAGCGCTGTGATGGCGGCTTGGGCGACCTCTGCGGAAGCCATTTCGACAAAGCCGAAGCCTTTGGATTGACCTGTTTCGCGGTCCATCATGACCTTGGCCGAAGACACGCTGCCGAATTCGGCAAAGTTGCTCTTCAAGCTGGCATCGGTCACGGAGTAAGGCAGGTTGCCCACGTAGATTTTGTTGCTCATGAGAGAGCCTTTCTGAGACTGGCGCATCGTCTTGATGCGATTGCCCGAACCTGCATTGCGCAGCGATTCGGAGGTTTTGCGGAGATCGTGCCTGAGCAGATCTTCAGCAAGCCGGAGGGCGCGACATGGTTGTTTCCAACCAACCCTGGGTCACCGCAAAGAGGCGGGCCCCCTCAGGTGAGGCAAAGGTTTTGTCGAATCGGAACACGCGCGAGTAGCTGCCGTTGCCCCCAGTGCGTTGGACTGAAAACGAAGCGCGGAAGCGTCCGCAATCTGTCCGATGTGTCGCGGGCGAAACGACGTACTTGCCCATGGAGATGGTGATATTTGAAATCTTGTTCAATCAGGGAGGTGCAGACCTGAGAGGCCTGCTTGAGCATCGACTGGCTCGTTTGGCTGCAGCTCGGCAAACCAAAAGGACGACCAAAGGGCCGCCAACTTCAGCTGATCTGGGCGGTCAGTGGCTATTGAAACAGCACTGCGCAGATCAGCTTGACGCTTTTACATGAGGCGGCCAACTTAGTCAAGTTATTTCGACCTTGAACGCCGCTGCGCGCTCATCTGCGCGCTCTCCGTTCAGACCCAGGTCAGATGCAAAGTCGGGACACAGCCCGTGATGGCCGCTGCGATGCGGCGTCAAGGGCGCAACATGCTCAGTCAACGAACGGAGGACCGTCATGTCTGAAGACCCACGCTGCTGCGGCAGCGGTAC
>JAVLFO010000583.1:0-4310 GCA_046052805.1 Aquabacterium sp.
TACGAGGCCCTGCTCAGCAGCCCGCCTGCCGGTTTGCCTGAGCACGCCGAACAGCGCGACACGCCTTTTTTCGCACAAACTGATTTGCAGTGCGGCCCGGCCGCTTTGGCCACGGCCTTGGGGCAGGTGGGTATTGCAGCCGACCCTGCGGCCCTGAGCCCGCAGTTGTTCGTGCCCGAGCGGGGTGGCACGCTGCAGCTTGAAATGTTGGTGGCTGCCCGCAGGCAGGGCGCGGTCAGCACGCGCTTGCCCGCCACCTTGTCGGCGCTGCTGCAAGAAGTGGCCGCAGGCCACACGCCGGTGGTTTTGCTCAACCTGGGGCTGGGCATCTACCCCATGTGGCATTACGCCGTGGTGGTGGGTTACGACCTGCCCATGCGCGAGGTCTATTTGCGCTCCGGCCAAACGCGCCGCTTGGTCATGCCCTTGTTCACCTTTGAGCACACGTGGCAGCGCAGCGGTCATTGGGCGTTCACGGCCTTGTCACCAGGGCAGTGGCCCAGGGTGGCCGACGAGGCCGAAGTGCTTGACGCAGCCGTCGCCTTTGAGCGCGTGCAAGGCGCAGCCCGTGCCGTGCCGGTGTACCGATCTGCTTTGGCGCGCCACCCGGGTCAGTTGACCTTGCAGCTGGGATGGGGCAACGCCCTGTTTGCGGCCGGTGATGCATCTGCGGCGGCCGGCGCTTTTGAAGAGGCCGCACGCCTGCACGACAGCGCCGCCGCGTGGAACAACCTCGCCAACGTCCGCTCCAGCTTGGGTTTACACCGCGCCGCGCACGAGGCTGCCGTGCGCGCTGTGCGTCGTGCCGAGGCGGCCGAACCCGCTTGGCGCCAGGCGGCACTGAGTACCCTGGCCGAAGTGGATGCGGCCGCTGGCACTGTGACCGACAATGCGCGGGCACCCACACCTTGATCCTTCCATGTCATTGAGCCCGAACGCCATCGCCCAAGCCGCCGCCACCTTGTCTGAGCGGCGCCAAACCGGTGCGCAAGGGCCTTGTTTGTCGCCGGCTTGCCGTCCGCAAAATGTGCAAGACGCGCTGGACATCCAGTTGGCGGTGGTCGCGGCTTTGCGCGAGCAAGTGGGCGGCTGGAAGTGCGGCATGCCCCATGCAGATGGCCCGGTCATGGCGCCCATCCATGCGCGCACGGTGTTCACCGCCTACGACGTGGTCTGCCCGGTGTGGGCCCGCGATGGCGCCGTTCGCATCGAGCCCGAACTGGCCTTCGTGTTGGGACGCGACCTGCCTGCCCGCGCCGAGCCGTACAGCTTGCAAGAGGTTGAATCCGCCGTGTTCAGCGTGCACCTGGCGCTGGAGCTGATCGACAGCCGCTACGCGCCGCTTGCCGAGCCCACCTTCATTGACAAGCTCGCCGACGGCCTCGTCAACCAGGGCTTGTTGCTTGGTCCTGCCGTGGACAAGGCCCAAGCGCTGGCTGCGGCCACCATCGAGCTGCACATCACCGCCGATGGGCAGGCGCTGGGCGCGTGGGCCGGCGTGCATCCCAACGGGCGGCCCATCGCCCCTTTGCATGAGCTGGCCAATGACATGTCGCGACAAGGTCGTGGCCTGCGCGCGCACCAGGCGGTGATCACTGGCTCGTATGCTGGCGCCATCCCGGTGCCGCTGGGGCAAGACATCGACGTGCGCTTTGGCGCATTGGGCGTGCTGCGCGCGCGCTTCAAGCCCGCTTGACGCGCCTCTTGGCTTGTGTGGTGGCTGCGGTGGCAGTGGCTGATACGCCGCTGCCTTGACCTGCACTGGCCAACAGGCCGGCGACCATCACCTCCAAGCCTGTCAGCATGGCGTCTTCGGGCGCGCGGCCGTTGAGCGCCTTGGCGCGGTCTAACTCGACCATGCCATGCAAAAAGGCCCACAGCGACAAGGCCAGGTCTTCGGCGGGCCATGGGGTGTTCAAGCCCTCGGCCAGGGCGGTCACAAACTGCCACACATGGGCATGGCTGGCGGGCTCGTTGACCTCGTCGTTGCAATAACGCAGCTTGATCCCGTACAGCTCAGGGTGCTGCCGCGCGAACTGGATGTAGGCGCGCGCCACGGCAGGCAAGGCTTGCAAGGGGTTGGGGGCTTGCGCGGCAGGCTCGATGACGCTCAGCAGCATGCGCCCGACCTCGTCGGCCATGGCGTATTCCAGCTCGGCCTTGCTGGCGAAATAGCGGTACAAGGCATTGGGTGTCACGCCCAGCTCAGCGGCGATGCTGCGCATCGACAGCGCAGCCATGCCATGCGATTCGGCCAGGGCCATGGCGGTTTGCAGCACCACGTCGCGGCTGATTTTCTGGGGGTAAGACATGACCGGACTGTATCGCTTGACGCGCGCCGCATCAAAGATGTACGCTGTACACCATGCACACCTTTCAGCTCAATGGTCAGCCCGTGTCGGTCGATGTCGAACCTGACATGCCCTTGTTGTGGGTCCTCCGAGACGAGTTGGGCCACACCGGCACCAAGTTCGGCTGCGGCGTGGCCGCGTGCGGGGCTTGCACCGTGCACGTCGACGGCGCTCCGCTGCGCTCGTGCGTGATGCCCGTGGTGGCCGTGGCCGGCAAGTCGGTGCACACCATCGAGCGCCAAGACGACCCGGTGCTGCAGCGCCTGCAAGCGGCCTGGGTGCAGCACCAAGTGCCCCAATGCGGCTATTGCCAATCGGGCATGTTGATGGCGGCCTCGGCCTTGCTGCGCAGCAAACCCCAACCGAGCGATGACGACATCGATGCCGCCATGACCAACATCTGCCGCTGCGGCACCTACCAACGCGTGCGCGCCGCCATCCACACGGCCGCATCGAAAGGCGGTGCGGCATGAGCGCGCAGCGTTTGCCTGAGGGCACGTTGAGCCGCCGTGGCTTTTTGCTGGCCGGTGCCGCCGTGGGTGGCGGCCTGCTGGTGGGTTGTGGCGTGCCCACGCCCCGAGAACGCTTGGGCAAGCCAGACGCCTTGCCTGTGCAGGGCGGCGAAGTGGCGCTCAACGGCTGGGTCAAGATCGACACCGATGGCCGCGTGACCGTGGCCGTGCCCCGCGCCGAGATGGGGCAGGGCGTGATGACGGCCTTGCCCATGCTGCTGGCCGAAGAGCTCGATGCCCGCTGGGAAGACGTGCAGGTGGCACATGCGCCGGTGGCGCGCATTTACGCCAACGCGACCTTGCTGCTCAACGTGCTGCCCTTCACCTCTTACGACGACAGCCTGTTGGCCCGCGTGGCCCGCACCAGCGTCCAGCGCGTGGGCTACATGCTGTCGCTGCAGGTCACGGGCGGCTCTTCCAGCGTGCGCGACGCCTGGGGCCCGATGCGCACGGCCGGGGCCACGGCCCGCGCCATGCTCGTGCAAGCAGCGGCGCAGCGCTGGGGCGTGCCGCCTTCGCAATGCCGTGTCGAGGCCGGCCGCGTGGTCCAGGCCACCACGGGCGCCAGCCTGGGGTTCGGTGAGTTGGCCCAAGCCGCTGCTGCCTTGTCGCCCCCCAGCGATGTGCCTTTGAAAGACCCCGCCCAGTTCAAGCTGATCGGGCGCTCGATGCCGCGCAAAGACATCCCCGGCAAGGTCGATGGCTCGGCGCAGTTCGGCATCGACGTGCGTTTGCCCGGCTTGGTCTATGCCGCCATCGCGCAGCCGCCGGTGTTCGGTGCACAGGTCGCGAAGGTCGACGGCGCGCAGGCGCTCAAGCGCCCGGGTGTGCTCAAGGTCTTGCAAATCCCGCAGGGCGTGGTGGTGGTGGCCAACAGTTGGTGGCGTGCGCAAAAGGCCTTGGCCGATGTGCAGATCACGTATGCGCCTTCGCCCAACGACACACTCTCGTCCAAAGACATCGCCCAGTCGTTCGAGCAGGCCTTGGCCTCGCAAGAGGGCTCAGGTTTCACCAGCAGGGGCGACGTGGACGCCGCTTTGAAGGCAGCACCGCGTGTGATCGAGTCTCGCTACAGCGTGCCCTACCTGGCGCACGCCACCATGGAGCCCATGAACTGCACCGCGCAGTGGCATGCCGATGGTGCTCACAAGGGACAGATCAGCGTGTGGGTGGGCACGCAGGTGCCCTCGTTGGTGAAGTGGAAGGCCGCGCAGGCCGCAGGCATTGACACGGACCAGGTCAACTTGAACCAGCTCTATTTGGGTGGCGGCTTTGGCCGTCGCCTGGAGACCGACATGGTTGAGCAGGCCGTGGCCATTGCCAAACAGCTCGATGGGCAGCCCGTCAAGCTGCTGTGGAGCCGCGAAGAAGACATGCAGCACGACGTGTACCGCCCAGCGGCGCTGTCGGTGTTCCTGTCTCTTATACACATCTGACGCTGCCGACG
>JAVLFO010000584.1:0-15996 GCA_046052805.1 Aquabacterium sp.
GCCCCAGGCGCCCCATTCAGCACGCGGCGCCCCAGCTGGATGGGCTCGGCGCGCGCGTTGGGGTCGGGCTCAAAGCCTGGAACCAGTTCCCGGGGAATGCTGCGTTTGATCAGCTTTTCGATGTCGGCCAAGAAGCCTTCTTCGTCAACGCACACCAGTGACAAGGCCTCGCCCTCTGAGCCTGCGCGACCGGTGCGGCCAATGCGGTGCACGTAGTCTTCCGGCACATTGGGCAACTCGAAGTTGACCACGTGTGGCAATTGATCGATGTCAATGCCTCGCGCCGCGATGTCGGTGGCCACCAGCACCTGCAGCGACCCGGACTTGAAGTCGGCCAGTGCCCGGGTGCGTGCGCTTTGGCTCTTGTTGCCGTGAATGGCCATGGCCGTCACGTTCTGCTTGACGAGGTATTCCACCAAGCGGTTGGCGCCGTGCTTCATGCGCGTGAACACCAAGACCTGATGCCAGTTGTTTTTCTGGATCAGATGGGTGAGCAATTCTTTCTTGCTGTCGCGGTCCACCGGGTGGATTTTTTGGGCGATGGTTTCTGCGGTGGCATTTCGGCGCGCAACTTCAATCACCTTGGGCGAATTGAGCAGGCGCTCTGCCAAGGCTTTGATCTCGTCTGAGAAAGTCGCCGAAAACAGCAGGCTTTGCTTTTTGGGCGGCAGCACAGCCAGCACGCGTTTGATGTCATGGATGAAGCCCATGTCCAACATGCGATCGGCTTCGTCGAGCACGAAAAACTCAACGTGGCTGAGGTCCAAAGTGCCTTGCTGGTGGTGGTCCAGCAAACGACCCGGCGTGGCCACCAGCACGTCCACACCCCGGCGCAGCGCGTCGATTTGCGGGTTCATGCCGACCCCGCCAAACATCACCATGGAGCGAATGGGCAGGTATTTACCGTAAACGCGCACGCTTTCTTCAACTTGCGCCGCCAATTCGCGGGTGGGTGTCAGGATCAGCGCGCGAATCACCTTTTTGCCATTGCCGGCGGGGGCAGTGGCCATCAATTGATGCAACAAGGGCAGCGTAAAGCCGGCGGTTTTGCCGGTGCCAGTTTGCGCACCAGCGAGCAGGTCGCCACCCGCCAGAACGGCGGGTATGGCTTGGGCTTGGATGGGTGTGGGCGTTGTGTATCCGGCTTCTTGGATCGCCTTCAACACGGGTTCAATCAACCCCAAATTCTCAAAAGACATACATCAGGCCCATATGGAGTGATACGGCGACTGCACTCGACTTGTCCGGGCCGGGGCAAATTGAGTCAACCGATGGCGCGCAGGAACAGCTTCTGTTCCATGGGACGCGGCGCGTTTAGCACGCCGTCAAATTGTAGGGCCGACCGTCCGGATTTCACAGTCTGCGAATGGGTGTGCACGCGACTTTCTGACGTAAGCTGTTTCTAGATGTATCCATCGTGCTGTCAATCGCTGCGGCGCCTTGCCAAAGGCAGTGATTGGGCGCCCTAGAATCGACACATGAGTTCAATGGTTCTTGCCCGCAAATACCGCCCCCGCAGCTTTGACACCATGGTGGGTCAAGGGCACGTCGTTCAGGCGCTGAGCAACGCTTTGACGCAGCAGCGCTTGCACCACGCTTACCTTTTCACCGGCACCCGGGGTGTGGGCAAGACGACGGTGTCGCGCATCTTGGCCAAGTCGCTCAACTGCGTGGGCCCCGAAGGCACCGGCACCATCACGGCCACGCCTTGCGGCCACTGCCAGCCTTGCCGTGACATCGACTCAGGGCGTTTTGTCGACTACATCGAGCTCGATGCTGCCTCGAACCGTGGTGTTGACGAGATCTCGCAACTGCTTGAGCAGGCGGTCTACAAGCCAGTGGTGGGGCGCTTCAAGGTCTACATGATCGACGAAGTGCACATGCTCTCGAACACGGCATTCAATGCCATGCTCAAGACGCTGGAAGAGCCTCCCGAGTACCTCAAATTCGTGTTGGCCACGACCGACCCGCAGAAGGTACCCGTGACGGTGCTGTCGCGTTGCCTGCAGTTCAACCTGCGCCCCATGGCCGCCCAAACCGTGAGCGAGCATTTGGCCGTGGTGTTGCAGGCCGAAGGCATTGCTTATGAACCTGATGCCTTGCGCTTGTTGGCCCGCGCGGCGCGTGGCTCCATGCGTGACGCCATGTCGCTGGCCGACCAGGCCATCGCGTTCGGGGGCGGACATTTGGTCGAGTCTGCAGTGCGCCACATGTTGGGCGCGGTTGACCGCCAGCACGTGCAGCGCATCATCGAAGCCGTGGCCGCCTCAGATGGCGCTGCGCTGGTTGCAGCGGTCGACACCTTGCGGCAGTTGGGCTTGTCGGGCGCTGGGACGCTGGAAGAGCTGGCGGCGGCTTTGCAGCGCATGGCGGTCGTTCAAGCGGTGCCCTCACTGGATGCCTCAGATGACCCGGACGCGGCGGCTTGGGCGGCCCTGGCGCCTTTGCTGGCGCCCGATGAGACGCAGTTGTTCTACAGCCTGTGCTTGCAGGGGCGGGCCGAGCTGGCTTTGTCTCCTGATGAATACAGCGGGCTGCTGATGTTGCTTTTGCGATTGCTGGCCTTCAAGCCAGGCAGCGCGCTGGCGCAGGGAGGGCACGCGCCCCCAAAAGCTGAGGGCTCGGTCGCAGCAGCTCTGCGCACCGAGCCAGCGGCCCGAGTGGATCCGGTCGGACAGCGGGCGGCAAGCGCCCCTGCCGCACCAGTGCCTGCACCTGAGCGGGTTTCCGCGCCAGTGGCTTCGCCTGTGCCATCGGTGGCGCCAAGTGCGCCGGTCAGGCCTGTAGCGCCCTTTGTGCAGGCCTCATCGACGCCCGCGCCATCCGTTGCACCTGCTGTACCTGCTGCGCCGGCTCAGCCAAGGCAGCCAGCGCCACCCGCGCCGCCGTGGGACGACGTGCCCGCCGAGGCCAATGAGGCCTGGGCTGCTGAAAGCGCCACGCGAGGTGGTGCGCATGCCGCGTCGGCTGAGTCAGCGCCGTTTGATGACATGGAGGCCTGGGCCATGTCTGCCCCGCCCGAAGATGAGGGCGCTGCGCCTCAAGCAGTGGCACATGCGAGCGTCGCTGAGCCTGCCTCCGCCTTGCCCTTTGACTTGCCGCAGCCCGGCGCAGACCCTTTGTCTGACGGTTGGGCTGAGGTTGTGAGACAGCTCAATGCCAGTGGTGCCATCACGGCCCTGGTGCGTGAGCTGGCCATGCAGGCGCAATGCGTCGGCCGCGACGACGCCGCTCAGCCCTGCGTATGGCGCTTGCGTGTGCAGCGCGAGAGTTTGCGCACCGACGCTTTGCGCGACCGCCTGGCGCAGGCCGTGTCCGCTTTGCAGTCACGCGACGTGAGCTTGGTGCTTGAAGGCGGTGCCGCCACCAACACGCCGGCACAGCGCGACCAGGTGGCCCGCGAGCTGCGGCAACAAGCGGCGCAGCGTCTGATCGAGACGGACCCCTTGGTGACCTCGTTGCTGGCACAACACCCGGGTGCGCGCATCGTGCCTGGCTCGGTTCGCCCGCTGTGAAGGCACAGCAAAGCCGGTGATCCCGGCGACAATCGCGTTTTGCGCAAGAAAGGATGAGCGATGCTCAAAGGACAACTGGCAGGCTTGATGAAACAAGCCCAGCAAATGCAAGACAACCTCAAAAAGGCGCAGGACCAGCTTGCGCTGATCGAGGTGGAAGGCGAGTCGGGCTCAGGCTTGGTCAAGGTCTTGATGACCTGCAAGAACGAAGTCAAGCGCGTGACCATCGACCCCAGCCTGCTGGCCGACGACAAGGACATGCTCGAAGACCTCGTGGCTGCAGCCTTCAACGACGCGGTTCGCCGTGCCGAGGCCACCAGCCAAGAAAAAATGGGCAAGCTGACGGCTGGCATGCCCCTGCCTCCTGGCATGAAGTTGCCTTTCTGATCGGCGACCTGCATGGCTGATCCTGTGCTGGATGGGCTGGTCGATGCCCTGCGCTGCTTGCCCGGTGTCGGGCAAAAGTCGGCGCAGCGCATGGCCTATCACCTGTTGCAGCACGACCGAGATGCCGCGTTGAGGCTTGCCCGGTCGCTGGAAGCGGCCGTGTCAGACATCGGGCATTGCGAGCGTTGTCACACCTTCAGTCGCGCGCCTGTGTGTGATGTGTGTGCCGACGAGGCGCGCGATCGCCGCCTGCTGTGCGTGGTCGAAACGCCCGCAGACCAAGCCGCACTGGAGCGCACGGGCAGCTATAAAGGGCAGTACTTCGTGCTGCTGGGGCGGCTCAGCCCGCTCGACGGCGTGGGCGTGCACGACATCGGCTTGAGCAGCCTGATGGGGCGCGCCACCGATGGCCTGGTCGACGAGGTGATCTTGGCAACCAACTTCACAGCCGAGGGCGAGGCCACAGCCCACATTCTGAGCGAGCAGCTGCGGGCAGCCGGCTTGCGTGTGACCCGCCTGGCGCGGGGCGTCCCGGTGGGCAGTGAGTTGGAGTATGTGGATCTGGGCACGATCGCCCATGCGTTCATGGATCGGCGCTGACAAGCCGGTTTGCGTGGCGATCCCGGCTCAGTCTCGGGAAAACGTGCCTATGACAAACCCCCTGATTGTTCGCCGCACGACACTTTGAATGCGCTTTATTGCGCACGATGTCTGCAGTCGTTGTGCAGCGCGCTGCGTGGCGACGTGCTGTCGGCCAGTCAATGTGCGCCATCGGGGCGCCCGATTGAGCCGCTTCCCGCAAAGCATTCAAACGAGTCGTCATTGCACGACGCCAGGAGACATCGATGCCCATCCGTTCCCGTGCCCGCGGCCTGCTGCCCAGCGCCATTCAAGCCGCCGTCGCTGCGCTCTTGGTGCCGTGCGTCTCGCACGCAACCACCACGGTCACCGACCCGTTTTTCCAGTATGCGGGCGGTGAGCCGCTGGGCAGCATCGCGCCTGGCGCCGTGCTGAAGGCAAGAACCATTTCGGCCTACATTGCGGGCATCAAGACCTCATTGAACGCCACTCAATTGGTGTATCGCTCGACCGACGCCAAGCAGCGCCCCACGACCAATGTGACCACGGTCTTTGCGCCTGACTGCGGCAAGACCAGTTGCGCGAACAAGAACAAGGTGATTTCGTACCAATCGTTCTACGACTCGCTGAACCCAGAAGACGCACCATCACGCGCTTACGCCGGCGGCAAGCGCTTGCCTGATCTCCTGCCAGCGGTTGAGACGGCTCTGATCGGCTCCTACATCAAGAAGGGTTACACCGTGGTCATCTCTGACACGGAGGGCCAAAATGCCAACTTCGCGGCGGGCCCTGAATATGGATACAACACCTTGGACGCCATCCGCGCGACCCTGAACGCCAGCCAAATCGGGGTCGCCCGGGATGCCAAGGTTGTGATGGTGGGTTACTCGGGCGGCGCCATTGCCACAGAGTGGGCGGCTGAGTTGGCCCCGGGTTACGCCCCTGAGCTCAAGTCCAACCTCATTGGCGCCACCTTCGGTGGCACCTTGGTCAGCCCTGAGCACAACCTGACTTATGTCGAAGGTGCACCCATTTGGGGTGGTGTGGTCCCGATGGCCGTCCTCGGGGTATCGCGCTCGTATGAGATCAACATCCAGCAGTACCTCAGCCCCCGCGGCCAAGAGGTCTTTGACCGGATGCAGAAGGCCTCGATCGCCTATGTGCTGGGCCAATACAGCCGCGTGACCTGGAAAGACCTGGTCAAGCCCGAGTACCTGGATCGCACCAAGATCAAGGAGTACGTGGACGCTGCGAACAAGGTCATCATGGGCACGGGTGGCACCCCTGAGATCCCGTTGCAGATCGGTCAAGGCACCGGCGGCATTTGGGAGGGCACCAAGCCATCGCCCTTGTGGGGAGCCGGCGACGGCGTGATGCTGGCAGGTGATGTCCGCACGCTGGCTCGTCAGTACTGTGCTCAAGGCGTGGCTGTGCAGCACAAAGAATGGGGTACCAGCCACTTCCTCACGATTGCCAACTGGTTGCCATGGGCGACCGCATGGATCGATGACCGATTCGCCGGCAAGGCGGTGCCGAACAACTGCGCGAGCATTGCACCGGGCAACCCCTTGACGCCACTGGTTTACGCGCCCTGAACCAAGTTTCAGGTGTCAGCAGACCCATGAAAAAGGGGCGACAGTGTCGCCCCTTTTTGCGTGCGTGAACGGCTCAGTGTGAGCTGGCCACCCGCATGCGGCTGTTGCGATTGACTGCCGCCGGGCGTGCACGCGATGTGTTGCTTTTGCTGCTGGCATTGCGTGCCGCACTGGCCACAACGACCGAGCGCGTTGATGCCTTGGCTTGCACACGTGAAGCACGACCTGAGCGCGCCGACGCCGCTTGCACCGTTCGGTTGCCAGCAGACTTGGTGGGCACGAACACGACGACGCTCTGGCCCTTGGCAAAGGTGCCGGTGGCGGAGGTGCGGTTCCATTGCGCCACTTGCTGGGCACTCACGCGGTAGCGCTTCGCGATCGCTTGCACGCTGTCGCGCTTGCCAGCCTTGAAGCTCACGCGACGCATGGGTGGCAGGTCGGGTGCCAGTGCCATCATGGCGTGGTCGGCCAGCGTCTCGGAGACATCTTGCTCGCGTTGCTGCGAGCGTGGCACCAGCAGGGTCGAACCCGCCTTGACCAGCATCTTGGGGGGGATGTGGTTGATGTCGCGCAACGCGCCTTCATTCATTCCGACATGTTGGGCGGCCTCACCAGGTCGCATGGTGCGCGGCACAACCCAGGCTGTCCAGCTGGCCAGGGGCCCTTTGTGCTTGCTCAAGTTGAGGGCGAACAGGCTGGCGTTGTCATAAGGCAGCAAGACCTGCGGGGTACCGGCGGCCAGGATGACAGGCTTGTTTTGCGATGGGTTCAGGGCCTTGAACTCTTCGACGGGCAAGCCAGCCAGTCGGGCGGCCAGAGCCGAGTCCATGTCGCGCTGGATGGGCACGCTGACGAAGTAGGGGTGGTTCTCGATCGGGGTGAGTGTCAGGCCGTAGGTTTCGGGGTGCCAGATGATGTTGCGCACGGCATGCAGCTTGGGCACGTAGTTGCGCGTTTCAGGCGGCATGTTCAGACTGAGGTAATCGGTAGGCAGGCCCTGCTTGAGGTTGCGGTTGATCGCCTTTTGCACATTGCCTTCGCCCCAGTTGTAGGCGGCCAAGGCCAGGTGCCAGTCGCCGAACTGTTTGTAGAGGCGCTGCAGATAGTCCAGCGCGGCACGCGTGGAGGCCAGGACGTCACGACGGTCGTCGCGGAACACGTTTTGCCTGAGCGCGAAGTCTTTGCCGGTGGCCGGCATGAACTGCCAGATGCCCGAAGCGCGGGCCGACGACTGTGCCTGCGGATTGAACGCGCTTTCGATGAAGGGCAGCAAAGCCAGCTCGGTGGGCATTTGGCGGCGCTCGATTTCCTCGACCACATGGAAGAGGTAGCGGCTGCCGCGATCGGTCATGCGCTGCACATAGTCCGGGCGGGCGGCATACCAGCGCTCGTGGTCGGCCACCAGGTCAGTGGCCAAGACGGGCAGGGCGTAGCCTTTGCGCACGCGCACCCAGAGGTCTTGAGTCGCGGCCACATCGCTGAGGTTCAGGGCGGTGTCAGGGCGCAGTGGATCGGTCGGGGTGCCAATGGCCTCGCGGCTTTCGGCGTCACCTTGCGCCAGAGATGCATCGGTGGCGCTCGGGTCTTGTGGCTGCGCCAGCGTCACGGGGTTGACGTCCACACGCAGGCCAGAAGCAGGGTCTTGGCGTGTGGTGTTGTGCGGCACCTTGCCGTTGGTGCTGGCGTAGCCGACCGCGGGCGGGTTCGATTGCAGGAGCTTGTCGAGATCGAGCGGGGGTTTGGCTTTGGCTTGAGGGCCGTAGACCGAACTGCAAGCGGAGAGAGCCAGGCAAGCCAGGGCGGTCAGGCTCAAGGTGAATGAGCGAGCGATCGAGCGTGTCGTCTTCATGGTCAGAATGTGTTCTTCCATTCGCGCAGGGCGGCAAATACAGCCGAGGGGCTGGTGTCCTGTGCGCCGTGCTGTAAGGCGCTGGAGACCACTTCAGGCTCGGTGCACCGCAAGAAGGGGTTGATGGCCCGCTCAAGGTGCACGGTGGTTGGCAAAGTGGGCAGATGCTGCGCTCTGAGCGCCGTGCATCGCGCCATGTGCGCAGCCACGTTGGTGTTACTGGGCTCAACGGCCTGGGCAAAGCGCAGGTTGCTGAGGGTGTATTCGTGGGTCGGACACACTTCGGTGTCACTGGGCAGCTTGCTGAGCCTCTCTAAGCTGGCGTGCAGTTGCGCCATGGTGCCGTCAAAAAGGCGACCGCAACCCGCGCTGAACAGTGTATCGCCGACAAAGGCGGTGGCCGGCCTTTGGACCGGCTCGCTTGCCCAATCAACCATGTAAAGGATGTGACCTGCCGTGTGCCCAGGGGTGTCCCAGACGGCGATCGGCAATCCGTTCCAGACCAAGCTGTCGCCTTCACCCATGCGGTGAGTCACGCCATCGATGGGTTCATGGCGGGGGCCATACACCGGAATGTGGCCGCTTTGCAATGCCCGGATGCCGCCCGTGTGATCGGGGTGGCGATGGGTCACTAGAATGGCGGTCAGCGTGAGCCCGTGCAGTTGCAACGCTTCTTTGACCGGCGCGGCATCACCTGGATCAACGACAAGGGCTTGTTGGCCGTTGTGGATCATCCAGATGTAGTTGTCGGTGAAGGCGGGGAGGGCTAGCAGATTCATGAGCAAGATAGACGCGATTATAGAGTTGCACCCCTGGCTGGCCCTGCCGCCCGGTCAGGCGCTCCTGGAGTGGGAGCAGGCTCAAATGGACCGCTTGGTCTCAGACATATTTGGCTTTCACGCCTTGCAATTGGGGCTGCCCGAGCTCGATGGCCTTCGCGCCAACCGGATGCAGCATCGCTGGCTGGCGCTGGACGGCGCTTACCAAGGCTGGACGCCCGCGCGAGCCGAACAACACCACCTGTGTGAACCTGAGCCGCTGGTCGGCACAAGCACGGGCGCGCCCTTCAGCCTGCGATGCGATTTTGAGGCCTTGCCTTTCCCGAGCAACAGCCTGGACTTGGTCGTGCTGCCCCACGCCCTTGAGCTGGCGCGCGACCCGCACCACACGTTGCGTGAGGTCGAGCGTGTGCTGGTGCCCGAGGGGCGCGTGGTGATCGCAGGCTTCAATCCAACCAGCCTGTGGGGCCTGTGGCAACGCATGGGCCACTGGGGCGTGCGCTCGGCCACGGTGTTGCCGCAGGGCGAGTTCATTGCGTATTGGCGCTTGCGCGATTGGCTGCGCTTGTTGGACCTGGAGGTCGAGGCGGGCTGCTTTGGCTGCTACCGGCCCATGGTGCGATCTGAGCCATCGTGGTCCAGGCTGAACTGGATGGAGCGTGCCGGCGAGCGTTGGTGGCCGGTGCTGGGCGCTGTGTATTTTGTGGTGGCCGTCAAGCGCGCGCGAGGCATGCGCTTGGTGGGCAAGATCAAACGAAGCCGAGTGCCTGCCTCCGCAGCGCCGGCCGTCGTGGCCCAACGCCATCAGCGTCAGGGTCACGCGCAACAGGATTGAATGGATGACTGAGTCAGCGACGCCCGCCGTGGTGGTCTACACCGATGGTGCGTGCAAAGGCAACCCCGGACGAGGTGGTTGGGGTGTTTGGATGGTCAGCGGGCCTCACGAGCGCGAGATGTGGGGCGGCGAGATGCTCACCACCAACAACCGCATGGAGTTGACCGCGGTGATCCAGGCTTTGACGGTGCTCAAGCGCCGCTGCAAGATCATCATCTACACCGACAGCGAGTACGTCCGCAAAGGCATCACCGAGTGGATCGGGGGCTGGAAGCGCCGCGGCTGGAAAACGGCCGACAACAAGCCCGTGAAGAACGATGACCTGTGGCGCAAGCTTGAAGAGCTTGCCAATCAGCACGACGTGGACTGGCGCTGGGTCAAGGGCCACGCGGGCGACCCGGGCAACGAGCGCGCCGATGGCCTGGCCAACCGGGGCGCGGCCGAGGCGCGTTGATCAGAGGATCAGCACCATGGTCAGCTTGTCAAAGTAGCGGACCTGACCGGGGCCGTCCACAAGTTTGATCGCATGAGGCACCACGCCGCAGGCCTGAAAACCCGCGCGCTCATACAGGTGGATGGCCGATGTGCTGGAGGTGCTCACGCGCAGGATGATCTGCTCCAGCCCGATGGCGTGTCGGGCCTCGGCCACGGCATGGCTTACCAGCAGTTGCCCTGTGCCTTGCCCGCTGTGCTGCGGGTGCACCATCATGCTGTTGAGCTCGGCGCAGTGGCGCAGCTTGTGTTGCGATTGGCGTTCCAGGCCGATCATGCCGACCAGTTGTCGGCCGTCCCATGCGCCCAGCAAGAAACTGCCACCGAGGGAGTCGTTCAGGCCCAGTCTGCCAATGAAGCTTTCAGGGGGGCGGGCTTGCTCACTTTCGATGTCAGCATCAAAGGCGTCAGGGTGCAGGCGCAAGCCTTCATCACGCAAGCCCTTGTAGGCGCTCAAGTCTGCTGGCGCAATCCGTGCAATGCGCACAGACGTCTCATTCGCGGCCATGCAAGGCCTCCAAGGTGTTGAAATTGTCAAAAACGGCGGTGTCGTCAAAGCATACGCCGCACCAGGGCAGGGCGTGAGCCCACACGCGCAATTTCCGTTCACCTGACACGAACATGGCTTCGGTTTTGGGGCTAACCCGCTTGTGAATCAGGGCGCATGCCCAGTGGTGATCCGGCTCGGGTCCATGGCTTGGTGTACAGGGTGTGACCACATCGGCGCCGTGTGCCATTGCGGCGGCCATGAGCTTGGCGACGATGTCAGGTGGCAGGTGCGGCGTGTCACACGGAGCGACAAACAGCCAGTCGGTGGGGGTGTGTTTGAGCGCCGTGAGGATGCCAGCCAAGGGGCCGCTGTGGGCCGGCAGGGCCGGGTCGTCGGGGTACACGCCTTCGGCCGGTTGGGGCGATTGCTGATGCTTGGTAAGCAAGTCGCCGTAAGCGGACAGGTTGCGATTGGCGCTGATGCGCAGTGACGCGCATTGCGGTGACAGTGTTTGCAGCACGTGCCCGGCCAGCGCAAGGCCTTTGTAGGTGACCAAGCCTTTGTCACGCCCCTGCATGCGGCGCCCCTCACCGCCGGCAAGCACCCAGCCGGTGACAGGTGGGTGCGCAGGGGCCTCCGCAGGCGCGCTGTGTTCAGCCACCGATGTAGCTCATCTCGATGCGGGGCATGTTGCCTGCATCGGGCCTAGTGCTTTGGTGAGGCATGGCGCTGCGCAGCTCAGAGTAGCGGTCCTGCCGCGTGGACCACAGGGCCGCCAGGCGGGCACTGAGTTGGGCGTCAGACTGGGCTGGCTCGGTGCGCAGGGCGGCGCGCAGGTCGTGTCCGCGTGAGGCAAAGAGGCAGGTGTAGAGGCTGCCATCGGTAGACAAGCGCAGGCGGTTGCAGTCGCCACAAAACGCCTGCGTGACGCTGGAAATGAAGCCGAGGTGGCCTTGGCCATCGGCGTGCGCCCAGCGCTCGGCTGTGGCTCCCACGGCCACCGCATCCACTGGCACCAAGGGGTGTTCGGCGTGGATCAGCTCGCGCACCTGGTTTGACGGCATCACGTGCTGCATCTGCCAGCCGTTGGTGTGCCCCACGTCCATGAATTCGATGAAACGCAACTCGATCGGGGTGCCTTTGAAGTGGCGGACCAAGGGCAGGATCTGGTCGTTGTTGACCCCTTTTTGCACGACCATGTTGACCTTGATGGGGCCCAAGCCCTCGGCCAGTGCAGCCTCGATGCCATCGAGCACATCTTGTACGGCCAGGTCGGTGTCGCTCATGCGCTGGAAGGTGGCGTTGTCGAGCGCGTCCAGGCTGACGGTCACACGTTGCAGGCCGGCGGCTTTGAGCCCCGCCGCCTTGCGTTTGAGCAAGATCCCATTGGTGGTCAGCGTCAGCTCGGGCGGGGTGCCATCCAGGGTGCGCAGCTCAGCGAGTTGGGCCACCAAGCGCTCAAGGTCTTTGCGCAGCAGGGGTTCACCACCGGTCAGGCGCAGCTTGCGCACCCCCAGTGGCATGAACAGCTTGGCTGCGCGGGTGATTTCTTCAAAGCTGAGCACATCGGCGTGCGGCAAAAACACGTGGTCTCGGCCGAACGACGAGCGAGGCATGCAGTACCCGCACCGGAAGTTGCAGCGGTCGGTGACCGAGATGCGCAGGTCTCGCAGGGGGCGATGCAGGGCGTCGGTCAGCGGGGTGCCTGGCTCGTGTGTGAGCAAGGGCTCAGGCAAGGGAGCTGCCCTGGGTGGGGCTGCGGGTGCGCCTGCCACGATGGGCATGACCGGGTTGGGCTTGCGCTGGGGTACTTCACTCATGGCTGCGATTGTGACCCCAGAGCCAAGAGCCTGTTGCCGACTCAGTTGTTGCCCGGTGCAGCGGCTTGGCGAGCCGAAATGACGGGTGCGCGGCGCGCGCCGTCGAAACGTTGCTGCCAGTAGGCTTGGCGCATGTCTTCAACGCGGACTTGTCCGCCCGCGCGGGGCGAGTGGATGAACTTGTTGTCGCCGATGTAGATGCCCACATGAGAGAAGGTGTGACGCAGGGTGTTGAAAAACACCAGGTCGTCGGGTTTGAGCTCGGCTTGTTGCACGGGCACCAGCTGGGGCGAGTTGGCTTGCTCGGAGGCCCGGCGCGGCAGGATCAAACCCACGCTGTTTTCAAAAACGTGGCGCGTGAAGCCGCTGCAATCGAAGCCACCCTCGCGCGACTGGCCACCACGGCGGTAGGGCACGCCCAGGAAGTCCATGGCCGAGATGACGAGGTCGGAGGCCATGTCGGTGGCCTTGACGCGCACCTGCTGGGCCAGGTCCGTGACCGGTTTGGTGGATGGCAGCAGGCCTTTGTCGGCCAAAAAACGTGAGACCGGGTCGCCGCTGGCTTCAGGCGCGGGCACCGTGGTCGTGGGGGGCATGGGTGCAGCGTTGTTGCTGGGGGTGTTGCCGAGGTTGCTGAGCGTGGCGGTCAGACCTGGGGTCGTTGTTTGGGGAGCGTTGGGCGCTGGCGCGCCGGCTTTGTCACTCCCGTTCAAATTCACGCCCAGCAAAGCCGCAGCCGCCGCGAGCGAGCCGTTGCCACTGCTTTGGCTTTGGGCCCAAGCCACCGGCGAGCCCAGCCACAGGCTCAAGCACACCACAGCGGCGCCGAAGGGGCGGGCTTTGGGTGCCAGTGAACTGACTGCGGCGGGGGCGCCCCCGTGTTGGGCGGCGTGACAGCCAGGTCGGCTGGACTTGAAAAGCATGGGTGGCAAGCGTAGGCGCACTTCGAAGGTGCGTCAACCTCAACGGATCGGTGAAAACCTGAGATTAGCACCGAATTCCCGGCTTTTCGGCTCTCCGCCGCCTTGGCAATAACCCGATCAGACCAGGTTCAGTGTCACGTCGATGTTGCCGCGTGTGGCGTTCGAGTAGGGGCAAACGATGTGCGCTGCGTCCACCAAGGCCTTGGCTTCGTCGGCGGGCAGGCCGGGCAGGCTGATGTTGAGCACGACCTGGATGCCGAAGCCTGTGGGGATGGGGCCAATGCCAACTTCAGAGTCGATCTTCGAGCCGGCGGGCAAGGCTTTGCGCTGTTGGCTGGCCACGTAGCCCATGGCGCCCAAGAAGCAGGCGGCATAACCGGCCGCGAACAGCTGCTCAGGGTTGGTGCCTTTGCCTTGGCCGCCCATCTCCTTGGGGACCGACAGGGCAGCGTCAAGTTGACCATCGGAGCTTTGAGCACGGCCGTCACGGCCTCCGGTGGCGGTGGCGTGGGCGGTGTAGACGACTTTTTCGAGTGACATGGCGAGGTCCTTGGTAAAGGGGGTCCGTAGGTGGCAATTGAATTGTGCGCAATTTAATTGGCGAGTGCTACCTCGTGCTTGAGTAACCATGGTGGCGGTGTGGATGCCGCCTGTTTGCGCTCAGTCGCTGGCGCTGAGGCGGCTTTGCAGTGCGTGCAGTTGGGTGCGCAGCTGGGCGATGTCATCTGGGACCAGCCCCAGCTGACAGCCCACGGCGACGGGCACATGCGTCGCTTGGGCTTTGAGGGCGCGGCCTGCCTCGCTCAGCATCAAGCGAACGCGGCGCTCGTCGAGCGTGTCGCGCTGGCGCTGGACCAGGCCGGCGGCCTCCATGCGCTTGAGCAAAGGCGTGAGGGTGCCCGAGTCGAGGTGCAGCGCCTGACCCAGTTCGTTGACGGTGCGGTCGTCGCGCTCCCACAGCAGGAGCATCACCAGGTACTGCGGGTAGGTCAGCCCCAGGGGCGCCAACAAGGGCTTGTAGACCTTGGTCATCGCCAGGGAGGCGCTGTACAGAGCAAAACAAAGCTGCTGGTCCAGCCGCAGCATGTCCTGCGCATTGCCAAGGACGCTTGCACCATCCGTCGCGCCTGGGCTGGTCAGGGCAGTGGAGGCGCCTTGGGCGGTCGATGGGGCTGCAGGGTCAAGCATGGGCAGATGTTAGGCCAAGCAGGCCGATCAGGCGCTGAGTTGCTCAATGGCGTCGGTGAGCTCCAGCCAGCGCGCCTCGAGCGCTTCGAGTTCGTCGCCCAGCGCCTTGAAGCGTTTGCCTTGCTCTGCGCGTTCGGTGCCGCTCAGCTTGGGGTTGGCCAGCGCCTCAGTAATGGCCGCCTGCTCGGCATGCGCTTGCGCCAAACGGGCGTCGACCTTGTTCAGCTCGTTTTTGAGGGGCTTGGCTTGCTCGGCCACGCGCTGGCGCGCCTGTGCGTTGGCTTTGCGATCGTCTCGGTTGACGATGGGAGCCGGACTGACGGCTTGCGCTTGAGTGGCAGCCGGCGCGGCTGGCTTGGCTTGCGCCGCGGCAGCGCCGCCATGGCGCTCGGCCGTGCGAGCGGCTTTGGCGGCCGCAGCGACCTCTTTGGCCTGCTCTTGCAGCCAGCGCTGGTAGTCGTCAAGGTCGCCATCGAAGGTGCTGACCTCGCCTTTGGCCACGAGCCAGAACTCGTCGCACACCTCGCGCAGCAGGGCGCGGTCGTGGCTGACCAGCATGACGGTGCCTTCAAACTCGTTGAGCGCCATGCTGAGCGCCTCACGGGTGGTGAGGTCCAAGTGGTTGGTGGGTTCGTCCAGCAGCAGCAGGTTGGGGCGTTGCCACACCACCAGGGCCAGCACGAGGCGGGCCTTTTCGCCGCCGCTGAACTGGCCAATGGGTTGGTTGACCATGTCTCCGGTGAACTGGAAGCGCCCCAGGAAGTCGCGCAGCTCTTGTTCGCGTGCGTTGGGGCCGACCTCGCGTGCCAGCCTGATCATGTGCTGCATGGGGCCCTCGTCGGGGCGCAGCACGTCGAGTTCTTGCTGGGCGAAGTAGCCAATGCTCAGGCCTTTGCCTTCGGTGATCTCACCGCTGACGAGCTTGTTCATCTTGGCCAAGGTCTTGACCACGGTGGACTTGCCTTGGCCGTTGGCGCCCAAGATGCCGATGCGCTGACCCGGCAGCACGGAGCGGTTGATGCCATTCACGATGGTCAAGGGTTCGCCGTCTTCAACGTGGTAACCGCAGGCCAGCTCTTTGAGTGAGAGCATGGGATTGGGCAGGCTCAGGGGCTCGGGGAAGCTGAATTGGAAGTCGCTGGCGGTGAGCACCGGCGCGAGCTTTTCCATGCGCTCCAGGGCCTTGACGCGGCTTTGCGCCTGGCGGGCCTTGCTGGCCTGGGCCTTGAAGCGCGCGATGAACTTGTTGAGGTGGGCGATCTTGTCTTGCTGCTTGCTGAACGCCGCTTGGTGCTGGCTCATGCGTTCGGCGCGCATGGATTCGAAGGCTGTGTAGCCGCCGGTGTAGCGGGTGAGCTTGGCCTCGTCCAAGTGAACGGTGACTTTGGTGATGGCGTCCAGGAACTCGCGGTCGTGGCTGATGATGAGCAGCGTGCCGTCGTAGCGTTGCAACCAGGCTTCCAGCCAGACCAGGGCGTCGAGGTCCAAGCTGTCTCTTATACACATCTGACGCTGCCGACGATCTTACGCGTGTAGATCTCGGT
>JAVLFO010000585.1:0-2023 GCA_046052805.1 Aquabacterium sp.
GCCGACAACGCGGCTTGGCTGCAGCAGCGCTTTGCCGGCCGGTGCTGGCTGGCCGTTGAGCTGCACAACAGCTTGGACGACGCCTGGTGGCTCGACGGCATGCTGGACGTGAGCGAGGCCACAGGCATGCCACTGGTGGCTGCGGGCGACGTGCGCATGCACGTGCGTTCGCGCAAGCCCTTGCAAGACGTGCTCACGGCGGTGCGCCATGGCCAGCCCGTGTCCGACTGCGGCTGGCTGCTGGAGCGCCATGCCGAACACCACCTGCGCAGCCGCTGGCGCTTGGCGCAGCGCTACCCGGCCGAGCTGCTGCAAGCCACGCAAGACGTGGCCGCGCTTTGCCACTTCTCGCTCGATGAGCTGCGCTACGCGTACCCCGAAGAGGTCGTGCCCACAGGCCAAACGCCATCGAGCCACTTGCGCCAGCTCACGATGGCAGGCATGCAAGAGCGCTTTCCAGATGGCGTGCCCGAGCGCGTGTCCCACCAAATCGAACATGAGCTCAAGCTGATCGCCCGCATGGGCTATGAAAAGTACTTCCTGACGGTGCACGACATCGTGCGCTTTGCGCGTTCGCGCGGCATCTTGTGCCAGGGCCGGGGCAGCGCGGCCAACTCGGCCGTGTGCTATTGCCTGCGCATCACCGAAGTCGACCCCGACAAAACCACGCTGCTGTTCGAGCGCTTCATTTCAGTCGAGCGCAACGAGCCGCCCGACATCGACGTGGACTTCGAACACCAGCGCCGCGAAGAGGTCATCCAGTACCTCTACAACAAGTACGGGCGGGACCGCACCGCGCTCACGGCCACCGTCATCACCTACCGCACACGCAGTGCTTTACGCGATGTGGGCAAGGCCTTGGGCTTCACGGTGGACGAGGCCGATCGCGCTGCCCGCAACCTGCAATGGTGGGACCGCAGCGCGGCGCTGGACGAGCGCTTGCGTGAGGTCGGGCTGGACCCGGCCTCGCGCCGCGTGCAGCAGTGGCTGGAGCTCACGCGCACGCTGGTGGGCTTTCCGCGCCACCTCAGCCAGCACACCGGTGGCTTTGTGATTGCAGGCGGCTCGCTGTGCCGCATGGTGCCCATTGAAAACGCCAGCATGCCCGAGCGCAGCATCATCCAGTGGGACAAAGACGACCTCGATGCCCTGGGCCTCATGAAGGTGGACGTGCTGGCCCTGGGCATGCTCAGCGCCCTGCGCCGCGCGCTCGATTTGATCGGGCAACGCCGAGGATTGGTCTTTCGGCAGCAAGACATCCCGCGTGAAGACACCGCCACCTACGACATGGTCTGCAAAGCCGACACCATCGGTGTCTTCCAGATCGAAAGCCGCGCGCAAATGAGCATGCTGCCCCGGCTCAGGCCGCGCAGGTTCTACGACCTGGTGGTGGAAGTGGCGCTGGTGCGGCCAGGCCCCATTCAAGGCGGCATGGTGCACCCCTATTTGAAGCGCCGCGAAGCCCGTGCCGAGGCCGAGCGCCTGGGGCTGCCTGCGCCAGTGGAAGACTGCCCCAAAGGCTTGGACGCGGCCTTGGCGCGCACCTTGGGCATCCCGATTTTTCAAGAGCAGGTGATGCAAGTGGCCATGATCGCTGCCGGTTTTTCAGCCGGTGAGGCCGACCAGTTGCGCCGGTCGATGGCGGCGTGGAAGCGCAAAGGCGATGTTCACAAGTTTTTTGAGCGCATCCGCAGCGGGATGCTGGCCAACGGCTACACGGCCGAGTTTGCCGAGCAAATCTGCATGCAGATCGAGGGCTTTGGCTCGTATGGCTTCCCGGAGTCACACGCGGCCAGCTTTGCCATCTTGGTGTACCACAGCGCCTGGATCAAGTGCCACGAGCCAGCGGTGTTCTTGGCGGCCTTGCTCAATGCGCAACCCTTGGGCTTTTACTCGCCCAGCCAGCTGGTGCAAGACGCCAAGCGCCACGGTGTGGTGGTGCTGCCGCCCGATGTGCAGCACAGCAGCGTCGATTGCACCTTGATCGAAACCGGTGCGCCGCAGCCCAGCGTGCGCCTGGGGC
>JAVLFO010000586.1:0-4692 GCA_046052805.1 Aquabacterium sp.
GATTGGCAAATGCCGACCTTGCCCACCTTGGTGTGCGTGTCATGCCTCCTCAACGCGGCCAAGTCTGGCTCGCCTTTTGCCAAGCGAGGTTGATGAATGCCGACGCCCTCAGATTGGAAGTTGGCAGCACACGCCTGGTTTGAAGGCGCCCCTGATGAGCATCAGCGCTACGCCTTGGTTGACTTGGCCAACGTTCGCTCAGACAAGCGCCAGAGCCTGGCGACCCTACAGGCCCGCCAATCACACAACATCTTGGGCGATGGGCGAGCAGACGCGCAAGAAGCCAGCGCGTGGCTCATGCCACTTGGTCTTGACTCGCGTGGCAGGCGCGATTTCGACGCGACGCTCGAATGGGCAGATCAAAGTGCCTGTGTCACGTGGCTGCACAGCGCGCTGCCGCGCGATGCTCTGGCATATGCTTTGAGCGACCGCACCAAGGCCGTCTTGCCTGATGACTACCACGTGCTGCTCAGGTGTTATGACCCGCGGGTCTTGCCTGAAATTCAAGCGGTCTTGCATGAGGACCAAGCCATGCGCTACTGGGCATTGAGCGGCCAATGGGCCTATGTGGACCGTGCGCGCACCTTCCGATTGATCGAGCTGGCACCCGCAAGCCCATTGGCTGTTTTTGAAGCTCCCTTGACCCTGACCCAGCTTCAGGCCGATCGTTTGCTTGCTGCAGCCGAGGTTGACACAGTCATGCCTGAACTGGTGCGTGAATCACCCGAGGCCTTCTTGGCCGTGCCTGTCACAGACAGGGTGGCCATGACCCGGCGCATGTTGCAAACGGCCGACCAGTTTCGGCTGGAGGCACTCGCTGACCGTGTCATGTTCTGTGTCTTGACCTTGGAGTTGGGGGAGGGCTTTGAGTCGACAGTCAAATGGGCCACCGTGATGGGCAAAGTCAAACATCGCCAGTTGACACTGCGCCAAGCCATTGAACAGGCCATCCGCAAATGAAACAAAAGACCTTTCGCATTTTGGTGGCGGCTTGCCTTGTCACAACAAGCTGTGCGGCATCCCCACCCAACACGGTGGTGGGCGACAGCACGGGAGCGAATGCCGTACAAGACCTGCTGATCCAGGGCTACAACTACACGGACACCTTCATTGACAGCTTCACCGTCAATGGCGCGGGTGGAGGCAACATTTTTGTGAGCAGCCCGACGACGGGTGGTGGCGGGTCAGTGTGTTGCCACAGCTTTGACCCCAACGCACCCCGTCCGATTCAGCTGAGGATCCGCTGGGCTGCGGCCTATTGCATGGAGCACAAAGCCAACCCGTATGCATTTGGCCCGCGCGTCGTGGATGAGCGTAAGACCTTGTGGAAGGAAGCGCTGGTGCCCTTGAGCGCTGTATCAACACCGGCCATGGCGCTGGAGGTGCACTTCTACCCCGATGGCCATGTGGAAGCCGCCGTGACACCGGGGTATTCACCGCCGCGCCTGAAGCTGCCCATCACGGCAGACGAACAACGCCCTGGCGCCTCTAGCCACTTCCCTCCGTGTAGCCATGATCCACTCCAGCAAACCCGCTGAGGCGGCCATCACGGGCGCGCTCACTGCGCGCATGCGCGCTGTCGTTGCTTGCATGTGCAGCGCGGTCAGCCTGTCTGCCTGTGGCGTCCCGCCCCAATCAGCGAGCCAGCCTCAAGCGTTGCAAGCGCAAGCTCAAGGACTGCTGATTCAGGGGTACAACTACACCGATACCTACATCGACAGCTTCACGGTCAATGGCGCGGGCGGCGGCAACATTTTTGTGAGCAGTCCGACAACAGGCGGTGGTAAGTCTGCCTGCTGCTACAGCTTCAACCCAGCGAGCAAGGCGAAGGTCACCATACGCTGGTCGGCCAACTACTGCATGTACTCGACCACCAACAAGTACGGCGAGACCTACCAATGGCGCAAGAGCCTTTACCGTGAGGTTCAAGTGCCCGTCGCTGGCCCTACAGGCGGTGAGCCTGCGGCGCTGGAGGTGCACTTCTACCCTGATGGCCATGTCGAAGCCGCAGTGACCCCTGGCTATTCGCCGCCGCGCCTGAAGCTGCCCATCACGGCAGACGAACAACGCCCTGGTGCCTCAAGCAACTTCCCTCCGTGCAGCCATGATCAACTCCAGCAAACCCGCTGATACCGCCACTGCAGGCCCCGCCGCGCGACAGCCTTACCAGGCCTTGGCCAGCAGCGCCGCCGGCTCACACACCTTGACGGCGCCGGTGTGCCCTCCGCCCAGTGCGCCCATTGAAGGGCCAGACCTGGTGCAACGCGCGCAAGCACTGGGTTCTCGCTTGGCCGGTCGGCCACCGGCTCACACCTGCAAGGTGAGCTTGAGGATTGCATTTTTCTTTGATGGCACAGGCAACAACCTGGATGCCGATGAGGGAACGGACAAGCACAGCAACGTTGCACGGTTGTTCAAGGCTCATCCAAGGGAGGACATCGAAAAAGGCATCTACGCACACTACATCCCAGGTCTCGGCACTTACTTCAAAGACATTGGCGACATCGGTGATGACGACGGCATGGCCTTTGGCAAATACGGCGATGCGCGCCTGGATCAGGCCATGAAGTGGCTCGATGCCACCATATCCAAGCACCCCAGCGACAAAATCGAATCCGTCAACCTGGCCGTCTTTGGCTTTTCACGCGGGGCCACGCTGGCCCGGGCGTTCGCGCGTCGCGTCGACGAGCGGTGCAACTGGGATGCAGGCACAGGCAAGGCCATGCTGAGCAGCATCCATCGCCCCTGCGAGATCTACTTCCTGGGCCTTTTTGACACCGTTGCCTCTGTGGGTTTGCCAGCCAGCACCAGCTTGGGCTCACTCGCTGCGGCCAAGAAGTGGATGGCGCTGGACACGGCCATGACACGCCGCAGAGCGTGGCTGGACACACTGGCCTTTGGCGACAAGCCGGGCGCTGATCCGACCCCGGGGGTGTTCGATGGCCACGGCTCATGGGCCAGCAACCTGCGCATTCCCGCATTGGTGACGCGCACTTTGCACCTCATGGCCATGAATGAGTTTCGGAACTCCTTCCCTTTGGACACCGTGTGGGACGGCGCCAGCTTGCCAGCCGGGGCGCAAGAAGTTGTCTATCCGGGCGCCCATTCGAATGTGGGTGGCGGATACCGACCGGGCGAGGGTGGTAAGAGCGAAACCCGCGATCTCTTGCTGAGCAAGATCCCTTTGCGAAAAATGTTCGATGAGGCTGTCCTCAGCGGGGTGCCATTCAAGGCCTTATCTGACCCCTCAATCAGTGATGATTTCATCACCTCACCGACGGTGGTCAAACTTTTCAACGCTGTGACGACCGCGGCGGGTTTCAAGCAAGGCCGGCTTGGCGACGCCCTCCTCGCCAACAGCGAGCTTTACTACCGCTGGCGCTTCCGCAAAATTCACCTGCGCCAACGTGATCAGGAATACGCCGACATCAGGCAGCAGAACGAAACCTTCCGCAAGGAGGCCGAGGGTGATCCGGCATCGGGCCAGCAAGGCTTGAATGCACGGGTCGGTGCGTTGGAGCGTGACCCTGCGCGGCTGCGAGCCGAGAGAGACATGAAGAGCAAGCACAGCGAGTGGCTCAGCGCATGTCAGAACGCGCCCGACTTTCCACACGAGCAAGAGCACCAAGCCTACTTGGCTGCCAAGGCACATTTTGATGAAGTCAATGATCCCTATCTACGCGAGCGGGCGAAGCAGCGAGCTTTGCCTGATTACAGCGGTGAACTGATTGGCAACCTTGATATCTACGACAAGAACCTGTTGAAAGACATCGCGTACATCCAAACCCATCAAGCAGGCAGCAGCAAGCCGCTGAGGCCCCATTACCAGCGCATGCTGAAGGCGTATGAAGATGAATTCACGCATGACAAGGGTTTGACGGACAAATGGGTCATCGAGTTCTTTGACAACTTTGTTCATGACTCGCTGGCAGGTTTCGCGAAAGACGAAACGCTGCCCTCTGATCCGCGTTGTTGTTACATCGGTGGCGATAAAGAGATGAAGTTCGCAGACAACAGCCTGGTTTCTCAGCCCGATCAACGAATGACATGATGTGCCTTGCTCATCCGCTCAGCTGTGTCTGGCATCCACGTGATGCGACTGATTCGCGAGGGCTGCGGGGCTAAACGATGATGGGTGTTATCGCAGGTAACAACTCGGCTGTGAACATGTCGCCATGGTGTGTGCCACTTGTACGCGTGAGTGTGATCGCTTTGTGCTCAGTGGCCCTTGCGGCATGCAGTGGGATCGGACCATTCAAAGACACGACCACCGGCGTGGGGCTCACAGGCATTGACCACTTGGAGGATCACCTGAGCGTGCAGGACTTCTCGGTCAATGGCCACGGCGGGTTCAATGCAGGCAAGGGCGGTAGCTTGGTGTGCTGCGTGGTCGTACCCAATCAATGGCGGCCCGGCTTGAAGGCCCATGTGGTGTGGAGCGTGACCAACTGGCGTGACAAAACGTGGGAGAACTATCAGGCTGATGTTTTGTTAGACAGATACGAGGAAGTCGGACGCATGTATGTGCACTTCCTGAGGGATGGTTCAGTGCGCATCACGCTATCGAACTATGCCCCTGGCAGCCCGGTCTATGAGGGGCCACGGGATCCTATTCCCAGAAAGTGGCCATGGGTTATGTATACCGCCCAAGGGGCCAAGAACCCCCTTTGATCCTCCTGAAGACAAGGATCC